>NZ_JAWOTK010000035.1:0-25311 GCF_033338855.1 Vibrio sp. Vb0937
GTCTACGTTTCGCGATCCGTGAAGGTGGCCGTACAGTAGGTGCTGGTGTTGTTGCTAAGATCTTCGACTAATTCATAACGAATTAAACGAAATCTTGCACTGTTCTTCTTTTTGAAGAAAGCGCATCGAAAAGGGAAGCTTAGGCTTCCCTTTTTCATTTCTAGATTACATTTAGTTATAAGTGTTGAAATAAAAGACGTCACTTTTTCGATTTAAAAACAGAGTTTTACCGGCTTTGTTTCTTAACGCTTTTACTCACCCCTCTTAACCCTTTGATCTTTTCCTGCAGCGGTAAAATCGTTATAACCAAATATTCTGAGCGGACACCATAATGCGACTGGTAACAAGAACTATTCTTGTTTATATTGTTTGTCACAGATTAGTTTTATAGGTTTTTTGAGTATGTACGTTTGTCTTTGCCATGGTGTCTCCGACAAAAAAATTAGGAAGTTGGCGATAGATGAAGGCGTAACAGATATTAAAGGAATCAAAAAGTGCACGGCATTGGGCAGCCAATGTGGTAAGTGCATCAGACAGGCCAAGGAAATTTTAGCGGAAACTAGTTACACGGAATTTAAACAAGCCAGCTAATTGCTGTAAGTATGCAGTAATTATTTGCCTTACATTTTGACACCTTCTCATTTGCTTCTACATTTAAATGAAGCCAAAGAGGAGGGTTTTGTCATGAAAGGCGATCCAATCATCATTCAACATCTCAATAAAGTGCTCGGTAACGAGCTCGTCGCTATTAATCAGTATTTTCTTCACGCCCGAATGTATAAAGACTGGGGCTTAAAGCACCTAGCAGACAAGGAATATCACGAATCTATCGATGAGATGAAGCATGCCGATCATCTAATTGAGCGTATTTTGTTCCTTGAAGGCCTACCGAACCTACAAGATTTAGGTAAGTTGATGATTGGTGAAGATACCAAGGAAATGCTCGAGTGTGACTTAAAGCTTGAAATGGCGGCTATTCCAGATTTAAAAGATGCGATTGCCTACGCTGAAGACATTCGAGATTATGTGTCTCGAGATCTCTTCCAAGATATTCTTGAAGATGAAGAAGAACATGTTGATTGGCTAGAGACGCAACTTGGCTTGATTGAAATGTCTGGTATTGAGAATTATCTCCAAGCGCAATACGTGGACGAAGAGTAACGATACTTTCTGAGTTTGCATACTCCAATAATAGTAAGAAGAAAGAGCACCTGACTCGAAAATCAGGTGCTTAACCCCGTTATCTGGTCTAATCTCTTTTATTATCGGCTTTTTAAGGATATTGCTCGCAATCTTGCCTATGAAGTTTGATTTCTATCCGATAGAATTTATGCCCCCTTACCTAAAAATAAAAAAGAGAAACGTCCATGTCTGAAGACAACCACCAAGCAGCCACTCCAGAAGAAGAACATCGCCAAAAAGCATTGGATTACCATGCTTATCCAACTCCAGGAAAGATTGCTGTCGAACTGACAAAGCCTGCGGAAACGGCGGGTGATCTTGCCCTTGCTTACAGCCCTGGTGTTGCAGAGCCAGTGCGTGAAATCGCACAAAACCCGGATAACGTGTACAAGTACACTGCAAAAGGGAACATGGTTGCTGTTATTTCTAACGGTACCGCTATTCTAGGTCTAGGTAACCTAGGTCCACTTGCATCTAAGCCAGTGATGGAAGGTAAAGCGTTACTGTTTAAGCGTTTTGCAGGTCTTGATTCTATTGATATTGAAGTTAAGCACCGCACGATCGATGAATTTGTTGATACTGTTGCGAGCATTGCAGACACTTTTGGCGGTATCAACCTTGAAGATATTAAAGCACCAGACTGTTTTGAGATTGAAAAGCGTCTGATTGAACGTTGTGATGTACCAGTATTCCACGATGATCAACATGGTACTGCTATTGTAACGGCAGCGGGTATGCTGAATGCAATCGAACTTCAAGGTAAGAAACTTGAAGATTCAACAATTGTTTGTCTTGGCGCTGGCGCTGCCGCTGTAGCGTGTATGGAGCTTCTGATCAAATGCGGCGCAATGCGCGAAAAAATCTACATGCTAGATCGCAAAGGTGTGATTCACACTCGTCGTGATGATCTTAATGAATATAAGCAGCTATTTGCGAACAATACAGATAAGCGCACACTAGAAGACGTGATTGAAGGTGCAGATCTGTTCCTAGGTGTATCTGGTCCAAACCTATTGCCAGCGGAAGCGTTGAAGTTGATGGCAGATAAGCCAATCGTATTCGCATGTTCTAACCCGGATCCTGAAATCAAGCCGGAACTTGCTCACGCAGTTCGTGATGACTTGATCATGGGTACTGGCCGTAGTGATTATCCTAACCAAGTTAACAACGTATTGTGTTTCCCATTCATTTTCCGCGGTGCTCTTGATGTGCGTGCAAGTGAAATCAATGATGAAATGAAACTTGCAGCCGTTGAGGCGATTCGTGAGCTAGCAAAAGAGCCTGTACCTGAAGCCGTATTGAAGGCTGCAGGTGTTGATAAGCTAGAGTTTGGTGCGGACTATATTATTCCAAAACCAATGGATTCACGTTTGCTACCACGTGTTGCAAAAGCGGTTGCTCAGGCGGCGGTTAATTCAGGTGTAGCTCGTATCGAGATGCCTGAAAACTACATGGCAGAGTAATATATCTTTCAGATGTGATACATAAAAAATGGGACGCTATTGCGTCCCATTTTTTATGTCATTCATTTGGCTCGAGGCAAGAGTTATTACCTGAAACCTCTTATCAGGCTTTTTTATTCTTCGTCGAATGACTCAAATTCGATGCCCATTTCCGTCATCAGCGCTTTTACTTCTGTTGGAATATCATCAGGACGGTCTTTACGAAGGTCTTCATCTGTCGGAAGTGGCTGACCTGTGTACGCGTGCAAAAATGCCTCGCATAGCAATTCGCTATTGGTTGCATGGCGTAAGTTATTGATCTGACGGCGAGTACGCTCATCAGTTAGCACCTTTAAAACTTTTAGCGGGATAGAGACGGTAATTTTTTTTACTTGTTCGCTTTTTTTGCCGTGCTCTGCATATGGGCTAATGTATTCGCCATTCCAGTCAGCCATTGCACACCTTCATTTATGTAATCGGTTAAAAATAATTTAGGTGCTGATTTTAGCTGCATTTACCGCCATAAGCAAAGACATATAGACGTCTAGAAGTGTTGACGTCTCATTTTTTGACGAGTAAAGTGAACATAACAGCAAAGGAAGCGTGTTGATCACTTTATGTTACTCATTAGATATAGCGCATTCCTATTTAGAAGTCATTACCCGTGAAAGGATACACCCATGAGCACTCGCAAACCTGCGACCATTGCAGTACGCACTGGTATTGAATCAGACAGCCAATATCATGCTGTCGTTCCACCTATTTATCTTTCCACTAACTATGGTTTTCCTGCTTTTGGTGAAGTGCCCAAGTATGATTACACACGATCTGGTAATCCAAACCGCGGACTGTTGGAAAGTGCGCTATCTGAACTTGAGTCTGGAAAAGGAGCGGTTGTTACTAACTGCGGTACGTCGGCATTAAATTTATGGGTTTCCGCTTTTCTCGGCCCAGATGATCTCATTATTGCTCCTCACGATTGTTATGGCGGCACCTATCGTCTTTTTAATACCCGAGCTAGCAAAGGCGATTTTAAGGTTCAGTTTGTCGATCAATCAGACGAACAGGCTTTAGATGCTGCATTGGCACAAAAACCAAAACTCATTTTGCTAGAAACTCCGTCAAACCCTCTGGTTCGCGTAGTGGATATTGCAGCTACCTGTGAAAAAGCGAAACAAGTCGGCGCGTTAGTTGCGGTGGACAATACCTTTTTGACACCCGTGTACCAAAAACCTTTAGAGCTAGGTGCGGATTTTGTTATCCACTCCACAACAAAGTACATCAACGGTCATTCGGACGTAATTGGTGGGGTAATCATCACCAACACAGAAGCGCATGCAGAAGAGCTTGCATGGTGGGGCAATTGTATTGGTGCAACGGGCACACCTTTCGATAGTTACATGACACTGCGAGGTATTCGTACGCTTGGTGCTCGTATGAAAGTTCATGAAGAGAGCTCACAGCAGGTACTGGCTTACCTACAGAAACAAGCGTTAGTTAAAACTATCTATCATCCAAGCCTGCCGGAACATCCAGGTCATGACATCGCTAAAAAGCAGCAAACGGGCTTTGGCTCTATGTTGAGTTTTGAGTTTGCTGGTTCGTTTGAGCAGTTAAAGGTGTTTGTGAAAGAGCTCCAACTGTTTTCATTAGCTGAATCATTAGGTGGTGTAGAAAGTTTGATTTGCCACCCGGCATCCATGACGCACCGTGCAATGGGTGAGGAGGCTCTGGCGGAGGCTGGGGTCTCTCATCAACTATTGCGTTTGTCTGTCGGTTTGGAAGATGCACAAGACCTCATCACAGATTTAGAACAAGCGTTCGCTAAAGCTACCCAGTAATAGGAGACGATAACAATGACTGTACAACGTCAGCTGCATAAGTTTGGTGGCAGTAGCTTAGCAAACCCAGAATGCTACTTACGCGTTGTGGGTATTCTCAAGGAGTATTCGACAGAAAATGATCTTGTGGTCGTATCTGCTGCAGGAAAAACCACTAACCGCTTGATTGAGTTTTTGGAAGGGTTAAGTAAAGATGGCCGAATTGCGCATGAAGCGCTTCAAAGCTTGAGACAGTTCCAAACTGAGCTAATAGAAAGCTTGTTGGAGAGTGAAGCAAAAGAAGAGCTGTTAGCTTTATTACATGATGAGTTCAGTACTCTCTCGGAGCTAACTGCACCACTCACTAATGCGCAAAAAGCTGCGGTACTGGGACACGGAGAAGTATGGTCTGCTCGCCTATTGGCCGCGTTATTATCTCAACGTTCTATCCCTGCGGTTGCACAAGATGCACGAGCGTTTTTACGTGCAGAAGCGGGAACTCAACCAGAGGTTGATCGCGCTCGTTCATACCCTTTAATTAAAGAGAACCTCGCGCAGCATAACCATAAACTTGTGGTAATTACTGGCTTTATGGCTCAGAACGAGGCAGGAGAAACCATCCTACTTGGTCGTAACGGCTCTGACTATTCTGCAACGGTCATAGGCGCGCTTGCTGAAGTCAGTACTGTCACGATTTGGAGTGATGTTGCTGGTGTCTATAGTGCCGATCCACGTTTGGTGTCTGACGCTTGTTTATTACCGTTACTTCGATTGGATGAAGCCAGTGAACTTGCTCGCTTAGCTGCCCCAGTGCTACACAGTCGTACGCTTCAGCCTGTGGCGCAAAGTACCATGGACCTTAATCTCAAGTGTAGCTATCTGCCAGAGTCGGGTTCTACTCGTATTGAGCGTGTATTGGCATCTGGTCGTGGCGCTAAAATTATTACTTCACTGGATGATGTTTTATTGGTGCAGTTGTCTTTCATGCATGGGCACGACTTCGAAAAAACACAGAGTGATGTATTACAAGCGTTGCAGCGCGCGCAATTAGAGCCATTGGCATTTGAAGCTCAATCCGATCAGCATACGCTACGCTTGGCTTACACCGCAGAAATCGCCGGTGGTGCATTGAAACACTTGCAAGAGCTTGCGGTAGAGGCAGAAATTAAGCTAAAAGAAGGTTACTCGCTCTTAGCTGCGGTAGGTGCAGGCGTTACGAAAAACGCCAATCATTGCTTTGGCTTTTATCAGAAGCTAAAGCACTCTCCGGTAGAATTTATCTCTGAAACAGACTCAGGGCTGAGCCTAGTCGCTGTTTTGCGCCGTACTGATACCGAGGCGTTGGTTCAAACGATTCATAGCCAGTTGTTCCAAGCGCAAAAACGCGTGGCAGTGGCTTTATGTGGCAAGGGTAATATTGGTTCTAGTTGGCTAAATTTATTTGCTACGCAAAAAAGTGAGCTCGAAAAACGTCATGGTATGAGCTTTGATCTTGTCGCGGTTGTGGATAGCCAAACCTATTGGTTCGATGAGCAAGGTATTGAGGCGGCGAGTGTTGCTGAACGATTTGATGATGAAAGCATAGCAAACAATGGGGATTGGCTGGCACGTTTGGGAGCGCTTAAAAGCTATGATGAAGCCGTCGTGCTTGATGTTACCGCGAGTAAAGAGTTAGCTCAGCGCTACGTAGAAATCGCACAGCAAGGCATTCATTTGATTTCCGCTAACAAAGTGGCCGGTTCCGCAGATAGTCAGTACTACCATCAGGTTCAAGATGCATTCGCTAAAATTGGTCGTCATTGGCTATACAACGCAACGGTTGGTGCTGGGTTACCGATAAACCATACCGTGCGAGATCTTCGTGAAAGTGGGGATGAAATCGTCGCTCTATCGGGGATTTTCTCGGGGACGTTATCATGGCTGTTCCAACAGTTTGATGGTTCTGTGCCATTTAATGATTTAGTCGATCTTGCTTGGCAGCAAGGGTTAACCGAACCTGACCCTCGTTCTGATTTAGATGGCTCCGATGTAATGCGTAAGTTAGTCATCTTGGCTCGAGAGTCGGGCCTAGATATAGAACCAGACAGCGTTAAAGTTGAGTCTTTGGTTCCAGAAGAATTAAGAGAACTGAGCTTAGATGATTTCTTCGATAATGGAGCGTTGTTGAGTGAAATACTTCAAGAGCGTCTGACAAAAGCACAGAGAAACGATCAAGTGCTTCGCTATGTGGCGCGTTTAGAAAAAAATGGTAAAGCAACGGTGGGAGTCGAAGCGTTATCTCGTGAGCACGCGCTCGCCAACTTATTGCCATGCGATAACATTTTTGCCATAGAGAGCAAGTGGTACAAAGATAACCCTCTGGTCATTCGAGGACCAGGCGCAGGCAGAGAAGTGACAGCCGGCGCTATTCAATCCGACCTCAACCGATTGGCTGGTTTATTTTAAAGTTGCGATTGACCTAAAACCCTGGAATTAATCCAGGGTTTTTTATTCCCCTATCAGTGCCATACTGAAGTCATAACCCGTGCAAAATGGTGAGATGATGCTCAAGTAGAAACTTGAACTATCTTCATTATTAACGTGAGAAAAATTCATAATTACAAGGTTGACATTAAATCGTATTCAATACATTCTGTAGACATATAGACGTCTAAACGTCGATTTTAAGGATTTGTTTTCGTGGCGGAGTGCCGCAGGGAGAGTAAGATGGGATATACGCACGCAGGCCATATCGACGCCTTGAACCAGAATATTGCTGAGTTATCAGATAACATCAATGTATCGTTTGAGTTTTTTCCGCCAAGCAGCGCTAAGATGGAAGAAACACTTTGGAATTCAGTGCACCGTCTTAAAACGCTTCAACCTAAATTTGTTTCTGTGACTTACGGTGCGAACTCCGGCGAGCGTGACAGAACACACTCCATCATTAAAGAAATTAAAGCCACAACCGGATTGGTTGCCGCTCCCCATCTCACTTGTATTGATGCGACTCGTGAAGAGTTGATTAATATTGCCGATGATTATTGGAACAATGGTATTGAAAATATCGTCGCTCTGCGTGGTGATATTCCTCCAGGTGGCGGTGCGCCTGATATGTATGCCTCGGATTTGGTTGAGCTGCTGAAATCACGCCACGATTTCGATATCTCCGTTGCTGCATTCCCTGAGGTTCACCCTGAAGCTAAAAGCGCTCAGTCTGACTTATTGAACCTAAAACGTAAGGTAGATGCAGGTGCAAACCGTGCTATTACTCAGTTCTTTTTTGACGTTGAGTCTTACCTGCGATTCCGTGACCGTTGTGTCGCAGCAGGAATTGACGTAGAAATTGTGCCAGGAATTTTGCCTGTATCGAACTTTAAGCAAGCTTCTCGCTTTGCGGCACAGAACAACGTGAAAGTACCAGGATGGATGAGCAAACAATTCGATGGTTTGGATGATGATCCGGTGACTCGCCAGCTTGTAGGAGCTAGCCAAGCTATTGATATGGTGCGTGTACTGAGTCGTGAAGGGGTTAAGGACTTTCACTTCTACACACTAAACCGTGCAGAGATGACTTACGCGTTATGCCATACGTTGGGTGTTCGTCCTCGCGCAGTAGTCGGTGCGTAAATCTGGTTTCAAAAGGATAAAAGGCTTGCCAAGTGGCAAGCCTTTTTCGTTTTATCAAAGCAAAAGGAGTTTAACCAATCACTTCAAGTTCAGTTAGAACTTCTTCTGCCCAAGTGATCCAAGTTTCACGTAACAGAAGGTTACGGCGAAGCGTTAGACGTTCTAGGCGAGCTTGTTTATCTAAAGTTGACGGCGTTGCGTAGTAAGCCGCTTCAATTTCTTTGTAGTGAGAAACCAGTTTGCGAGACTCTTCAACTAGCTCGGCGAGTTGGTCACGGAATGGAGCTGCAGGTTGAACGGCACATGCCATCAATTTCGCTGAAAACTCATCACGAACTGTTGGGTGTGCAGTTGGTTGATCAAACCACTCTCCTAAAGCGCTGCGACCAGCGTCTGTAATGGAGTAAACCTTGCGGTCTGGTTTGCCTTCTTGGGGTTCTAATACGCAAGTAACCAGTTCTTTCTCAGCCATTTTGTTGAGTTCACGGTACACCTGTTGGTGGCTTGCTTTCCAGAAGTAACCGATGCTAGCAGAGAATTCTTTAGTGATATCGTAACCGGTTGCGTCGCGAGTGCTAAGAACAGTTAAGATTACGTGTGGTAATGACATGTCTTCAATCCAAATGGTCAATAAACTTGTAAACAAGCTACTTATACTTTCAGCTGCGCTCTTACTGGCACTTGAGTTTTTTAATGTATAAGTAGCACCAACAATGTTGGTCCTGTCACCTTAAAGCCGTTTATCACCTAGAGAGATGGGGAGTCCCATCAAGGCTGGAGCAGGTATGATTGGATTTATGAGCTCTCAGCAGGCAAGTAGTATATAAATAATAAGCATGAAGTGGAATAGTAGGACAAAATTACCCTAAAAAACTAACATAATAATCAATAGTGTTAACTTGTGGTTTTTTATTCTTTTGTTTTGGTATTTTTTGGGTCTTTAGTGGTTTATTTGACTACTTTTGTTTTGGTGCGATTATCCTGTGATAAAAAAAAGCTGAGCATTTGCCCAGCTTTTTATTAAAAATGAAACGATTAGCCTGTGTTACGCATACCTGCAGCAATACCAGCAATCGTCACCATCAACGCTTCTTCCAAGTTTGCAGAAGCTTCTTCGGTTTGACGCGTGCGGTATAGCAGCTCTGCTTGTAGCATATTCAATGGCTCAACGTAGATATTGCGTAAGCGAATAGACTCGAGTCCCCAAGGGTCATGCTGCATCAAGTTTTCATTGTTCTCTACATTCAGTACCGCTTTGATGTCTTCTTGAAGCTGAGCACGAAGCTTTTCACCGAGTGGACGGAGCGACTCATCCACCAATCGCTCATCGTAGTAGCGAGAGATATCAATATTACACTTCGAGTACACCATTTCCAGCATGCCGAGACGAGTTGAGAAAAATGGCCATTCGCGGCACATCTCTTCGAGCAATGCTTGGTGGCCTTTATCGATCGAGTATTGAATCGCTTCACCTGCGCCTAGCCATGCAGGAAGTACCAAACGGTTTTGACTCCATGAGAAGATCCACGGGATTGCACGTAAGCTTTCTACTCCGCCCTTAGGGTTGCGTTTTGCAGGACGAGAACCAAGTGGCAACTTGCCGAGTTCGAGTTCTGGTGTTGCTTGGCGGAAGTAAGGCACGAAATCTGGCTCGCCACGAACCACATTTCGGTAAGACTCACAGCTTACTTCTGATAGCACTTCCATCAAGTCGCGCCATTCTTGTTTTGGCTCTGGTGGCGGTAACAAGTTGGCTTCCAGAATCGCACTTGCATATAGGTTAAAGCTGTTTACTGCGACATCTGGGAGTCCCAGTTTAAAGCGGATCATCTCGCCTTGCTCTGTTACACGTAAACCGCCTTTCAAGCTTTTTGGTGGTTGCGACAAAAGCGCAGCATGCGCAGGTGCGCCACCGCGACCGACTGTGCCCCCACGACCATGGAATAGAGTTAGCTCAACGCCTTCTTCTTCAGCCACTTTAACTAACGATTCCATTGCATGATACTGAGCCCAACCTGCAGACATAACACCTGCATCTTTCGCTGAGTCAGAGTAACCAATCATGACCATCTGGTGGTTTTGGATAAAACCACGGTAAAGGTCAATCCCCATAAGCTGCTTGATGACCGATTCTGCGTTGTTCAAATCGTCTAGCGTTTCGAACAGAGGACACACATCCATGCGGTAAGGGCAACCTGCTTCTTTTAGCAGTAGATGAACGGCGAGTACGTCAGAGGCGGTACGTGCCATTGAAATAACGTAAGCGCCAAACGCTTCACGCGGTTGTGCTGCAACAATCTTACAGGTATCCAAAACCTCTTTGACGGGTTCAGACGGTTCCCAATCACGAGGGAGAAGCGGACGTTTAGATGCCAGCTCGTTAGTTAGAAAAGCAATCTTATCTTGCTCACTCCATTGTTCGTAATCACCAATACCTAAGTAGCGAGTTAGTTCAGACAAGACATCTGAGTGACGCGTGCTCTCTTGGCGGATATCAAGACGTACAAGATGGATACCAAATGCTTTTACGCGGCGTAGTGTATCCAGTAGTGAGCCGTTGGCTATTACACCCATGCCACATTCGTTTAGTGACTGGTAGCAGGCATACAACGGTTCCCAAAGTTGCTCGACTTTTTGCAGTGGTGCTTTAACGGCCAGTTTTTGACCGTGGATCTTAGCATCGAGAGTATCTTTGGTTTCATTGAGCAGAGTGCGTAATTGCTTCAGGATCGCACGGTATGGTTCGTGCTGATCTTCGCCAGCAAGCTCACGGACTTGATCGTTTGAAACTGTCATAGACAGCTCGCTGATCAACTCGTTGATGTCATTGAGATAAAGATCGGCGGCTTTCCAACGAGACAAAAGTAAGACTTCACGCGTAACGTTGTGAGTAACAAACGGGTTACCGTCACGGTCACCGCCCATCCAAGAGGAGAAGTGCACTGGGCGAGCATCAATGGGTAAACCTTCTCCAAGGTAAGATTTTAGACGGTCATTCATCTCACGTAGGAAGTCCGGTACGGCTTCCCATAGCGAGTTTTCAACGACCGCAAAGCCCCACTTTGCTTCATCCAACGGAGTTGGGCGTTGTTGTCGAATCACGTCTGAATGCCAGCCTTGGGCAATCAGTTGCTCTAGGCGGCGTTCGGTTTTTCTGCGCTCTTTAGAAGAAAGATCGCTTAGCTCCAACTTTGATAAGCACTCGTTTATCTTGACCAGTTTGTTGATCATCGTGCGGCGCGTAATTTCTGTTGGGTGAGCCGTCAATACCAATTCAATATTTAGATCACGAACCGCTTGGGCAGTGTCCAGTTTGCTCACATCGTTTTGTACCAGTTTAGAAAACAGCGAGTTAATCGCGTCTGGTTCGCAAATGTGCTCTTCACAATGGCGTGAAATCGTGTGGTATTGCTCAGCGATATTGGTGAGGTTTAGAAATTGGTTAAACGCGCGAGTAACGGGCGTTAGCTGCTCATCAGGTAGATGTTTGATTTCTTCGATCAAGCTGTCCCTGTCTGCTTGATTCCCTGCTTGAGCTGATTTGGATAATTTACGAATGGTTTCCACTTTCTCGAAGATTTCTTCGCCATGGGCATCGCGAATGGTGTTACCCAATAAGTGGCCTAACATGCGCACATTACTTTTGAGTGCGGCGTATTTCTCGTTCATTGTCGTCCTGCCTCGTAAAAAAACTACATCCATTGTCCTTGTTAAGACTCCAATCTAGCGAAAAGCACCAGTTATAGTCAAATAAAGCAGACTAAGTTTGCAATTATTCCGCTGTCTCCTGATTTAGAGCAAATTTACGGCAGCCATAGAGTAAGAAGTGAAAATTAATTACAAAATAACAAGTTAAATAAGTGTTAAGACTAGCGCTAAATTGTGAAGATAAAAAGATGCAGCTCAATCGAGCTGCACAGACTTTTGAGCTTAAACGCGTATTAACAGCAGTACTTGACCATTGCCTTTGAAAGCACATCAATTGTGGGGTCGATAAAGTCGAAGGATAGAAACTCATCCGGTTGATGGGCTTGGTCGATTGACCCAGGGCCGAGCACCAAGGTTGGACACAACTGTTGTAGAAATGGTGCTTCAGTACAGTAGTTCACGGTTTCTGAACTGGTTTGGCAGATCTCTTCAACACCACCGATAAATGGGTGGTCATGTTGGCATTCGTAACCCGGAATAGGCTCATGCAATGGAATAATCTCCAGTCTCCCAGGCCATTTCGCTTCGACTTCTTTTAATGCTCCGCGCAACATGTTCTCTAAACCATCAAGGCTAATGCCAGGAAGAGGACGCACGTCGTAATGCAGCTCACAGCAACCACAAATACGGTTAGCGCTGTCACCACCGTGAATGTGTCCAAGGTTTAGGGTAGGGCTTGGAATGGCAAAACCCGGATGGTGATATTCTTTAATCAATTTGTCACGCAGTTGCATCATGGCGAACATGACTTCATGCATGATCTCAATAGCGTTAACGCCAAGCGCTGGGTCCGATGAGTGACCGGACTTGCCTGTTACGCGAATGGCATTTGCCACATGCCCTTTATGACCTCGAATTGGTACAAGGCTGGTGGGTTCACCAATGATGCAGTAATCCGGCTTAAATGGGGCGTTTGCTGTGAAATGTCGCGCGCCCAACATGGTGGTCTCTTCGTCACAAGTGGCTAATACGTAGAGTGGTTTGCTCTGCTTGCTCCAATCGACTTTCTTCACTGCTTCATAAATAAAGGCGAAAAAGCCTTTCATGTCTGCTGTGCCTAAACCGTAGAAGCGGTTGTCTTTTTCCGTCAGTTTATGCGGATCAAAATTCCATCGCCCTTGATCGAATGGCACGGTATCACTATGGCCAGCAAGTAAAAGGCCACCTTCTCCCTCTCCCATACGTGCGATCATATTGTGCTTGCCTGGCTCGACTTCGATCACTTCAACGCTAAAACCCAGATCTTTAAACCAAGATGCGAGTTTTTCGATGACTTTTGCATTGCCCTGATCCCAGCTCGGATCTGTGGAGCTGATAGAAGAGGTGCTGATGAGTCCTTCATAGACCTCTAGAAAAGTTGGTAATTGCATGGATTCTTCAAATCTCCTGTTGACAGACAGACCACAAAAATGTAAAACACATATTAAATCATATTTAATGAATAAAAAATCAAAATAAAGCAGAAATTAAATATGAATAGTCATTTGAGCCTTTAAGTATATGGATGTTACACAATGCTAAAAACCACGATTATTGGAGCCAGCGGTTACACCGGCGCAGAGTTAGCGTTAATGGTTAATAAACACCCACAACTCACGCTATCAGGTTTATACGTTTCCGCCAACAGTGTTGATGCGGGAAAGAGCATCGCGCAGCTGCACGGTAAGCTAGCGGGCATCATTGATATGCCAGTTTTACCACTAACGGATCCACTGCAAATCGCTCAAGAATCGGACGTGGTGTTTTTGGCAACGGCTCACGAAGTCAGCCATGATTTAGCCCCAACTTTCTTGGAGGCAGGCTGTCAGGTATTCGATTTATCGGGTGCATTCCGTGTGAAAAGTGAAGGCTTTTACGACACTTTTTATGGCTTCGCACATCAACATAACAACTGGCTAGATAAAGCAGCATACGGCTTAGCAGAATGGAACCAAGAATCAATAAAAACCACTCCTTTGATTGCAGTAGCAGGTTGCTACCCAACCGCTTCACAGCTTGCAATCAAACCTTTATTAGAACATGCGTTGCTCGATACCAACCAATGGCCAGTGATCAACGCAACCAGTGGTGTATCTGGTGCAGGGCGTAAAGCCTCCATGGTTAACAGCTTCTGTGAAGTGAGCTTGCAACCTTATGGTGTATTTAACCATCGTCACCAGCCAGAGATTGCTCAGCACTTGGGTTGCGATGTGATTTTTACTCCGCACCTCGGCAACTTTAAACGCGGCATTCTTGCCACTATCACCATGAAGCTTGCGCAAGGTGTGACAGAAGCACAAGTGGCACAGGCGTTTGAACAAGCTTATCAAGGCAAGCCTGCGGTGCGTCTTAAAGGCGACGGTATTCCACGTATTCAGGATGTCGAAAATACCCCTTTCTGTGATATCGGCTGGAAGGTACAAGGCGAACACATCATTGTGATTTCAGCTATCGACAACCTACTTAAAGGTGCATCGAGTCAAGCGATGCAATGTCTCAATATTCATTACGGTTACCCAGAACTGACAGCGTTGCTGTAGTCGTTGAAAGAGGGAAATGCGATGACGCAAACCAATCAAGCTCCTTTAGTCATTAAGCTAGGTGGTGCAGCTCTATCATGCACTCAAACCTTAAGCCAACTTTTTGGTGCCATTGCGGCTTACCAAAAATCGGCACAGCGACAAATCGCCATCGTTCATGGCGGTGGCTACCTAGTTGATGAGTTGATGGCAAAGCTTCAGCTTGAAACCGTTAAGAAAAACGGTTTACGCGTAACGCCTTACGATCAAATTCCTGTGATTGCAGGCGCGCTTGCAGGCACTGCGAATAAGTTACTTCAAGGTCAAGCGATTGCGGACGGTCTTAACGCTGTGGGCCTTAGCCTTGCGGATGGTGGTTTGTGTCTTGTTGAAGAACTTGACCCAGAACTCGGCGCGGTAGGCAAAGCATCACCGGGTGACTCAGCACTATTACAAGCGGTGCTAAACACAGGTGCACTGCCGATCATCAGTTCAATTGGTTTAACCAAAGATGGCCAGATGATGAATGTGAATGCTGATCAAGCAGCAGTCGCGGTTGCGGGCGCATTAGATGCGGAGTTGGTCCTGTTATCAGACGTGAGTGGTGTATTAGATGGAAAAGGCCATTTGATCAAAACCCTGTCAGAGCAGCAAGCTAACTCGTTGATCGATGGACATGTGATCACCGATGGCATGATCGTCAAAGTTAAAGCCGCTTTGGAGGCCGCCAATGATCTTGGCCGTCCAATTGAAGTCGCGACCTGGCGTTACCCAGAAAAATTAGCACAGTTATTCGCTGGTGAAAGTATTGGTACTCAATTCTTGCCTCAATAAGCATCAGCAAAAGAATTCAATATTAGGAAGTCGCAGTTGGCACTGACCGCCGAGCGCAGCGCCAGTTAAGTTTGGAGAAAAAACATGAGCAAAGTGAACGTAAATAAAGTGGTAGTCGCATACTCAGGCGGTCTAGATACTTCAGTAATCATCCCGTGGCTAAAAGAGAACTACGACTGTGAAGTAGTGGCTTTCGTTGCCGATGTTGGTCAAGGTGCCGAAGAGCTAGAAGGCATTGAAGCGAAAGCAAAAGCCTCTGGTGCTTCTGAGTGCTACATCGCTGACTTGAAAGAAGAAATGGTCGCAGACTACATTTACCCAACGCTAAAAACCGGCGCGTACTACGAAGGTAAGTACCTGCTAGGTACATCAATGGCGCGTCCAATCATTGCCAAAGCGCAGGTTGAAGTGGCACGTAAAGTGGGCGCGGACGCTCTGTGTCATGGCTGTACAGGTAAAGGTAACGACCAAGTACGTTTTGAAGGCGCATTCGCAGCACTAGCACCGGACTTACAAGTGATTGCACCTTGGCGTGAGTGGGACCTAGTGAGCCGTGAAGAGTGTTTGGATTACCTAGCTGAGCGTAATATTCCTTGCTCTGCGTCTCTTACTAAGATCTATTCACGTGATGCAAACGCATGGCACATTTCGACGGAAGGCGGCGTTTTAGAAGATACGTGGAACGCACCAAACGAAGACTGCTGGGTGTGGACTGTCGACCCAGAGCAAGCGCCAAATGAAGCGGAATACGTCACGCTGAAAGTAGAAAAAGGTGAAGTGGTCGAAGTTGATGGTGAAGTGATGACACCATACAACGCACTGGTTTACCTAAACGAGAAGGGCGCTAAGCACGGTGTTGGCCGTATCGATATCGTGGAAAACCGTCTTGTTGGGATGAAGTCTCGTGGTTGTTATGAAACACCGGGAGGCACCATCATGATGGAAGCGCTGCGTGCTGTAGAGCAGCTTGTGCTAGACAAATCATCATTCGAATTCCGTGAGGAGCTAGGTCTAAAAGCGTCTCACCTTGTATACGATGGCCGTTGGTTTACGCCACTATGTAAATCGATCCTTGCCGCTTCAGAAGAGCTAGCGCAAGACGTTAACGGTGAAGTGGTTGTTAAGCTCTACAAAGGTCAAGCGACAGTGACGCAAAAACGTTCTGACAACAGCTTGTATTCAGAAGAGTTCGCGACTTTTGGTGAAGATGAAGTTTACGACCAAAGCCATGCAGGTGGGTTTATCCGTCTTTACTCGCTATCAAGCCGTATTCGTGCATTGAACAGCCAGAAGAAATAATCCCTTAACATCCATCTCGGATTGAATAAAGACCCGCCATTTATAGGCGGGTCTTTTGGTTTCTAAAAGCGGGTATCTAAAGTTAGTTTGAATATATATGTAAAAATATTGAATTTATACTTTATTTTTTATCGAAATTGCCGTAACGTTGACCCATAAGAAAAAGTGAGCAAATGACCATCAAATTGGTTACTACTCATTCGAGAACGTTAGAGTAAGCAATAGTCATCAGGAGAGACGCAATGGCATTATGGGGCGGAAGATTTACCCAAGCGGCAGACACCAGATTTAAAGAGTTCAATGATTCGTTGCGTTTTGACTACCGATTGGCTGAGCAAGACATCGTAGGTTCAATCGCATGGTCTAAAGCTCTGCTTTCTGTTGATGTGCTATCGGCAGAAGAACAGCAGAAACTGGAACTTGCTTTAAATGAGCTGAAGTTAGAAGTGATGGAAGACCCTCACCAAATTCTTCGCTCTGATGCAGAAGATATCCACTCTTGGGTTGAACAGCAGCTAATCAGTAAAGTGGGAGATTTAGGTAAAAAACTCCACACTGGGCGTTCTCGGAATGACCAAGTCGCCACAGACTTGAAACTTTGGTGTCGTCAGCAAGGTCAGCAATTATTGATTGCTTTAGATCGCCTACAAGCACAAATGGTCCATGTTGCTAAACAGCACCAAGGCACCGTATTGCCAGGCTATACTCATCTTCAGCGTGCTCAACCTGTAACCTTTGCTCACTGGTGCTTGGCTTATGTTGAAATGTTCGAGCGTGACTACTCTCGTCTGAATGATGCCTTACAGCGTCTCGACACTTGTCCACTTGGCTCGGGTGCGTTAGCGGGAACGGCTTATCCGATTGATCGCGAACAATTAGCACATAATCTCGGTTTCCACCGTGCTACGCGTAATTCACTCGATTCGGTTTCAGATCGTGATCATGTGATGGAACTGATGTCGGTGGCGTCGATTTCTATGCTTCACCTTTCTCGTCTTGCAGAAGATATGATCTTCTACAATTCAGGCGAGTCAAACTTCATTGAGTTAGCGGATACGGTGACATCTGGTTCGTCATTAATGCCACAGAAGAAAAACCCAGATGCACTTGAGTTGATCCGTGGTAAGACAGGGCGTGTCTATGGCGCATTATCGAGCATGATGATGACAGTTAAAGCCTTGCCATTGGCGTACAACAAAGACATGCAGGAAGATAAAGAAGGGTTGTTTGACGCTTTAGATACATGGAACGACTGCATGGAAATGGCAGCTCTGTGTTTTGACGGTATTAAAGTGAATGGCGAGCGCACACTAGAAGCGGCGAAACAAGGTTACGCAAACTCGACTGAGTTGGCTGATTACCTAGTGGCGAAAGGCATCCCATTCCGTGAAGCTCACCACATCGTCGGTGTCGCGGTCGTTGGTGCTATTGCTAAAGGCTGTGCGCTGGAGGAATTGTCTCTGCAAGAGCTAAAAGCCTTCTCTGAGGTGATTGAAGATGATGTGTATGACATTCTGACTATCGATTCGTGTTTGGAAAAGCGTTGTGCTTTGGGGGGTGTTTCGCCTCACCAGGTCGCTTACGCGGTAGAACAAGCGGATAAGCGCCTGAGCCAGCGTGACAGCTCGGCGGTGAAAGTGCGTCCTGCACGTTTGACGGACATTGAAACGTTGGAAGGTATGGTTGCTTACTGGGCGAACCTTGGTGAGAATCTTCCGCGCTCTCGTAATGAGCTCGTGAGAGATATTGGCTCTTTCGCGGTGGCTGAGCATCATGGTGAAGTGACGGGTTGCGCTTCTCTATATGTGTATGACTCAGGGTTGGCTGAAATACGCTCTCTTGGTATCGAAGCGGGCTGGCAAGGCCAAGGGCAGGGCAGTGCGATTGTGAACTATTTGGTTGAGAAAGCGCGCCAGATGGCGATCAAGAAAGTCTTTGTTCTAACGCGAACGCCTGAGTTCTTTATGAAGCAAAGCTTTTTACCGACATCGAAGTCATTACTGCCGGAGAAAGTTCTGAAAGATTGCGATCAGTGCCCACGTCAACATGCATGTGATGAGGTAGCGCTTGAGATCAATTTAATGGAGCAAGTGATCCAAAAAACGCATGTGGCATGAACTGAAGTTGTGGAGTGATTTTATTAGCATTCAATGACATAGTCATTTTCCTGTTTACTTACATCAGTATTCGCTAAAAAAATCGAAAAAATTTGGAACCTTTGAGAGGAAGCCCGGTCTATTAAAGTACCACTGCTTTTTCTTAGAAGAATCTAAGAGAGCCCCAGAACTGACATTGGTTTTGGGGCTTTTTTCTATCTGTCACTTTTCTCTTTTTTATTCGCCTTTTTTTGTCCCCGTCGACGCTGCCAAGGCAAGATGACAAAACGCATCCATAAGTGTAAAAACAACAAAACGTTGAAAGCGAAGCCGGCAAAGATCAAAGCGATCGACTCGATGCTTTGTGGATCATCTTTGAGCGTAAACCACCATACAATCCAACACAGTACAGAAAGTACCGTCAATTGATCCAAGCATCGTTGGCAACGTCCAAGTTTTTTCCAAAACCAATGTTCTTCGCAGCGGCGACAAGTCATAGTGTTTTCCAAACCATTAGTGTTGCTTCAGATTATATATCTAACTAAATGGTGGAAAGCGTTTCTTACACGGGCTTAGATCGCCATGACACAACCAAAAATGGAAAGTTAGCTTTGTAAAAGCTTTGTGGCACGTAATTGATGTATGGTGCGCTGTCAGTCTTTAACAGGAAATATAATGATGTCGACAGAGTTGAAACTTGCGCTGAGTATCGCTGGTGGGTTCTTTATGATCTGTGTTGTCGCGATTTGTATGGTCAGCCGCTATGCAATGATGGCAGCGTAAGAGAGATTTCATTGCGCCGAAGTAGTAAAGCAAAGCCTCGTTGATGACGAGGCTTTGCTTTATATTTAGATAGAAGCCTGAAAGCGTTAGCAGCCAGGGCCGCAGTCAAGACAATGTTTCACCATTTCTGGCCCTAAGTGTAGTTTTGCATTCAAATCACGTAGAGCGGTGCGGACGCCTTCTTCAATCACTGGGTGATAGAAGGGCATATCTAACATCTCAGAAATCGTCATCCTATTTTGGTGCGCCCATGCTAAAAGGTGAGCAAGATGCTCTGCATTCGGGCCCATCATTTCTGCACCTAAAAAACGTCCAGTGCCTTGCTCTCCGTAGACATGCAGAATGCCTTTATTACGAAGCATGACGCGCGAACGTCCTTGATTTTCAAACGAGACTTCACCGGTTGCGAAACATCCACATGTGCCTAGACGTGTTTCTAGTTGTTTATATGTTTCGCCAACCATAGCAATTTGAGGGTCGGAGAACACGGCTGAAATTGGTGAGCGACGCAGACCCGCACGAATATCTGGGAAACGGCCTGCGTTGTCTCCAGCAATACGGCCTTGGTCAGCGGCTTCGTGCAGCAGTGGAATTTGGTTACTTGCATCACCTGCGATGAAGATGCTCTCTACCGAAGTTTGCAATGTATAGTGATCCGCCGTTGGTACGCCACGTTCATCGAGCGCCACATTGGTGTTCTCGATCGTCAGCTTATCGACGTTTGGACGACGACCCGTTGCAGCCAATACGTAATCGACAACGAAAGTTTCTAATTCGCCATCATGGTTGATGAATTGGATTTCGACCTTGTCTTCGCCGTCATTGTCTGACGAAGCAATGCGTTTCATGCTTTCGACTTTTACATCTGCATCAAGGTAGAACTCTTCCTTAAAGGCTTTATCTGCATACGCCATCACCTCTGGGTCTGTCAGTGGGCCCACTTGTCCTCCAATGCCAAAGAGCTTCACGTTTACTCCTAGGCGGTGTAAAGCCTGACCCAATTCAAGGCCGATGACTCCTGGGCCAAATACTGCCACGGACTCTGGTAAGTCATCCCAGTCAAATACATCATCGTTAATCACTAGGCGATCACCCAGTTCATTCCAAGCTGCCGGATATGCTGGACGAGATCCTGTCGCAATAACAATGCGCTGTGCGGTGACCTGAGTATGATCATCTATGATGAGAGTGTGGTCATCGGCAAACTTCGCGTAGCCCGATAGTTTGTCTTCAGCGGGAATATCATCGACACTTTCAAGCACAAAGCCAACAAAACGATCGCGTTCGCGCTTTACACGATCCATAACTTCTCGTCCGTTAATTCGTACTTCACCTTGCGGGTGTATCCCAAATCCAGGTGCTTTTTCGATTTGATGAACACTTTCTGCTGCCGCAATTAACAGCTTAGACGGCATGCATCCGACACGAGCACAGGTTGTTCCGTAGGGACCGCCCTCAATCATTACCACGCTGTTGGTATGAGCTTTTGCTGCTCGATAAGCACCAAGACCAGCCGTCCCGCCACCAATAACCGCTACGTCGACATTAACTTGTTTCATCGTGAACTCTCGCTTTTGTTTTAAGCCAAGCTAGCTACATTGAGCTTGGAGAGTGAATTGGATAGTTGAATCTGGATAAGTAGTCACCTTATTGGTAGATGACTACTTATCTAGACTAGTAGAAGAAGTGGTTTAGGGTTGGCCTCCGAGCCAAAAGGCACCGGAGACCGAGGGTGTAGGCTATGGACAGCTTAGCCTAGATACGCTTCTAGCTCTTCGCTACCGCCGATGTGCTTGCCACCGATAAAGACTTGTGGAACAGTCGTGCGACCAGATATAGCTCGTAGACTAACTGTTGTTGCGTCTTTACCCAGAATCACTTCTTCATATTGAAGACCGTGGTCAATCAGATTTTGTTTCGCTTTCATACAGAAAGGGCAGCCTGGTTTAGTGAACACAGTGATGGATTCTTGCGTTTTGTAGTCAGGCGCTATGTAGTTCAGCATCGTATCTGCGTCTGACACCTTGAATGGGTCGCCTGGTTCGTTTGGCTCAATGAACATTTTTTCCACTACGCCATCTTTTACTAGCATACTGTAACGCCATGAACGTTTGCCAAAGCCGATGTCGTTTTTATCCACTAACATACCCATGCCATCGGTGAATTCACCATTACCATCCGGGATGAAGGTAATGTTTTCTGCTTCTTGGTCTTGTTTCCATGCATTCATCACGAACGTATCATTGACCGAGACACAAATAATCTCATCCACTCCGTGCTCTTTAAATACAGGGAACAATTCGTTGTAACGAGGTAGATGGCTTGATGAACAGGTTGGAGTAAATGCACCCGGTAAGCTAAATACGATAACGGTCTTACCTTTAAATAGCTCATCGGTCGTTACATTCACCCAAGAGTCACCTTGACGAACTGGAAAAGTAACTTGAGGGACTTGTTGACCTTCTTTAGATACAAACATAATGATTTCCTTTAACTATTTTAAATTATGCGTATAGAGCTTAGCGTTTTTCGTCGCTCTGTTTCGTTTTGTTGAGCCCATTATTGTAAAAATCCTTTGATAGCTCTAATCGTTTGGTGTTATGGTTTTGATAGGTATTAGCTATTGTTAAAGAAGCGAAGCGTGAATTATGAATATTCGAGATTTTGAGTACTTAGTTGCACTTGCGGAACATAAGCACTTTCGCAAAGCGGCAGAGGCATGTTTTGTTAGTCAGCCAACACTGAGTGGGCAAATTCGTAAACTAGAGGATGAACTCGGGACCACGCTTTTAGAGCGAAGCAGCCGACGTGTTTTGTTTACCGATTCAGGGTTACAGCTGGTGGAGCAGGCTAAACGCATCTTAAGTGAAGTGAAAACCTTCAGAGATATGGCAAGCGGTCAAAGCGGAGCCATGACTGGACCGATGCATATTGGTTTCATCCCGACGGTTGGGCCTTATCTATTACCCAAAATTCTGCCGCAGATAAAAGAAGCATTTCCTGAGCTGGAGCTATTTCTGCACGAAGCTCAGACACATCAATTAGTGCGTCAATTGGAAGAAGGTAAACTAGATTGCTTAGTTTTAGCTTCGGTTGATGAAACTGCGCCATTTAAAGAGATCGAAGTGTATCAAGAGCCATTAAGTGTCGCAGTGCCATGTGACCACGAGTGGGCCTCTCTCGACCATGTTGATATGTTGGAGCTGAATGGTAAAACCGTTTTAGCGTTGGGAGACGGCCACTGTCTGCGAGATCAAGCGTTAGGTTTTTGTTTTGCCGCTGGTGCAAAAGACGATGAGCGTTTTAAAGCCACCAGCTTGGAGACGTTACGCAACATGGTTGCTGCCGGTGCGGGGATTACGTTATTGCCTCAGCTTTCTATCCCTAATGAGAAGCAAAAAGATGGCGTATGCTACGTACCAGCTGTTAACCCAACCCCCTCGCGTAATATCGTTCTCGTATACCGTCCGGGCTCACCATTACGAGCTAGGTTTGAAGCTTTAGCAGCGAAGATTAAAGAGGTGTTGGCTTCTTATCCATCATTGAATGCTGCAGCATAAGAAGCAGACATAAAAAAGGGAGAGCTTGATGCTCTCCCTTGTGCTTTTGTGATTTAGAACAGTTCTTCTGCGCCAGAGCCTGAAGAATAAATACTATCTTCTAAACGGTCGCCAGCGTATTCGGTAGGCTCCGTGCCTTTTTCAAAGTATTCGAACATTGATGTGCTATCTACCTTGTGCGTTAGCATACCGCTGTTGCGATCAATACGAACTCGAATAATATCCTCTGGAATATTTTTACCTTGCTCCGGCGTCCCTTCTAGCGCAACACGCATGAAGTCAATCCAAGCAGGCTCTGCGGTTTTCGCACCCGACTCGGCACCAGAAATTTGGCCTTGCCCTAGGTTGCTGTTAACAGTGGTGCGGCCAAGTGCACGTGAGTGATCATCAAAGCCAACCCAAGCTATCGCAACGACACCAGGTCCATAGCCATTGTACCAAGCATCCTTGGAATCATTCGTTGTACCCGTTTTACCCCCGATATCACGACGACCAAGTTTTTGCGCGCGCCAGCCTGTACCATTCCAACCTGTGCCTTCACGCCAGTTACCGCCACCCCAAATGTTGCTGTACATCATCTCACGCATTAAGAATGCATTCTGTTCAGAGATAACTTGCGGTGCATATTGAGGTTCATCATTTTCAAGGGCATTGTCTGTTGCTAGGCCATCAATTGCGACGTCTTGTTCGCCAAATTCATCAGCGTAGCGATTTTCTGGCTGCTCGCTCATTTGCGGACAATCCTTATGACAAACACTCTTTGGATTGGCTTTAAACAGTACTTCACCGAATGCATCTTCCACGCGTTCTACATAGAATGGTTCAACGTAATAACCACCGTTCGCAAACACAGAGTAACCTTGTGCCACTTTCATTGGTGTTAAGCTGCCAGCTCCGAGTGCGATGGTCTCAGAGCGTGGTACTTGGTTAATATCAAAACCGAAACGAGTAAGGTACTGACGTGTCTCCTCGAGGCCAACTTCACGGAGTGTACGCACTGCCATGACGTTTTTTGATTGAGCTAAGCCGAGGCGAAGACGCGTTGGACCACCATAAGTCGGTGGTGAGTTTTTTGGTCGCCAAGCTGAACCAGAACCTGCATCCCACTTGTTAATCGGCGCATCGTTAATCAAAGTGGCTAGAGTCAGCCCTTTGTCAATTGCTGCCGAGTAGATGAAAGGCTTGATACTTGAACCAACCTGACGCACTGACATGGTTGCACGGTTAAACTTGCTGTGAACAAAGTTGAAACCACCAACCAGCGACAATATCGCGCCATTTTCTGGGTTCATCGCAACAAACGCGGTGTTTGCTGTCGGCACTTGGCTCAGTTTCCAGCTCAGTGTTGTGTTGTCATCTTCATCGGTTTCACTTACTTCGCGAACCCAAACTTGTTGACCTGTCGCTAGCACATCATGCGCTGACTTTGGTGTTGAGCCTTGGCGGTTATCAGTAATGTACTTACGCGCCCAGTGCATTCCAGTCCAAGGGATGGTTTGCTCTTCATGGTTCTTAACCCATACTTGTGCCGTCTTATCATCGACTTTCGTCACAACCGCAGGGTAAAGGTCACCATAAGTTGGCTGTTTCTTCAGGTGCTTTTCTATTTGCTCATTGTCCCAGGCCGCTTCCCCTTCTTTCCAAAGCACACTTTCTGCACCACGGTAGCCATGACGTTCATCGTATGACAAGAGGTTATCTACCGCAGACGTATTTGCAGCATCTTGCAGTTTAGAATCCACAGTCATGTAGATATTCAAGCCAGAGGTGTAAGCTTCTTCTTCACCGTATTCTTTTACTGCCCATGCACGAGCCAACTCTGCTACGTAAGGTGCGGAAAGCTCAATCTCAGCGCTATGATAACGCGCCACAATAGGCTCATTGCGTGCTTCGTCATACTGCTCTTGTGTAATGTATTTCTCATCAAGCATTCGCATTAATACAACGTTACGGCGTTTTGTTGCGCGCTCAAGAGAGTAAATTGGGTTCATGGTTGATGGCGCTTTTGGCATACCAGCGAGTGTTGCAATCTCACTTAACGTCAATTCATCAAGGCTCTTGCCAAAATACACTTGAGCGGCAGCACCAAAGCCATATGAGCGGTAACCAAGGAAGATTTTATTGACATAAAGCTCCATGATTTCTTGCTTACTTAAAAGCTGCTCAATATGGATAGCAATAAAAATCTCTTTAATCTTACGCATGATCTTCTTCTCATTAGATAAGAAGAAGTTACGAGCTAGCTGTTGCGTAATCGTACTTGCACCCTGTTTAGCCGAGCCTGAAACCGCAACAACAACAGCTGCACGAGTGATGCCGATAGGGTCGATACCAGGATGCTCGTAGAAACGGCTATCTTCGGTTGCGATGAGCGCGTGAATTAAGTCTTGAGGAATTTCGTCATAAGTAACAGGAATACGACGCTTTTCACCGAACTGTGCGATCAGCTTCCCGTCTTGACTAAACACCTTCATAGGTGT
>NZ_JAWOTK010000036.1:0-24921 GCF_033338855.1 Vibrio sp. Vb0937
AGGTTCTTATTTTTAAAGAGCTTTTCTAACATTTTCAGCAACTTAGTTGCTCGTCGTTAGGGGTGCGTATCTTACTTTACACCGTGAGAGAGTCAAGCATTTTTTTCAAATTCTTTTTTCTCTCTTCTCGACTCGCTGTGTGACTTTCGTCTCACTCCGTGTCGGTGGATGCGCAGTATAGGGGGTTGAGAAATTAGTACAAGCGTTTTTTGCAAATAAAAAACCAACCGGTCACAAATTATCCAAAAGTGCGATATTTGCATATTTCTTCGTCACATTTGAGACATATCACAGCAATTGGTTGGAAAAACACCAACCATATACGTAAGATTCATGTGTCTATTCTGTTAATGGACAATCGATCTCTTTATCACTATGTGTAGTAATTAAAATGACGTCTAAAAAAAATCTGATTTTATGTGTTGGGCTGGCCATCGTTGGGGGAATCATCTTCTCTCAATTCATCATCCCACCAGCCTTGAGCTTCCTCATTGGTGTTATCGCTACTGCTTTTCTTTTTTCATTTTCTAGCAAAACACCTGTTCTTCAATCTTCGGATCCTGATCCTTCAACTAAAACGCTGTATGTCGGCAACCTTCCTTATAAGGCCAATGAGAGTCATGTTCGCGATTTGTTTGCTGAATATGGACAGGTCTATGCGGTACGCTTAATGAAAGATAAGCGTACTGGAAAAAGAAGAGGGTTTGGTTTTGTAGTGATGGCTGCGGCAGATGCCAAGCCAGCTATCGCTAAACTTAATGAAAAGGAATATATGGAGAGAACGCTAAAAGTGAGAATTGCGAACGATCCTAAACATCCGGATGGTGGTAAACCTGAACAGGATTAAAACCTAGCTTCTTTAAACAAATGTTCAGTGCATCTTCCTGCCAAGGAGTTGCACTGGCATAAATCGACTTACTTCCCTCTTCTGTATCCTCAATTTCATCACTTAATAGCAATGCTTTTACTCGACGTGCAATCGCTGCGCCTGAATCAATTAAAGTAACGTCCCCACCCAAAGCTTGATGAATCTCCTCTTTGATTAAAGGGAAGTGAGTACAACCGAGCACCGCAACATCGACTTTATCGCGAAGGGGAAGCAGGATATTTGTCAGTTCGTCGAGAGAAACGCTGTTGCCTCGCAACTTCTCTTCGGCCATATCTACCAAGCGAGTTGATCCCACCAGCTCAACTGGTTTGCCTTGCGCAAAGTCCCGTATTAACTCGTGAGTATATTGGCGTGTTACTGTCGCCGGAGTGGCGATCAGCCCTACCCCTTTTGATGCTAAAAGCGATGCGGGTTTAATCGCAGGGACAACACCAACAACGGGAATCGATAAATTTTCGCGTAAGGAAGGAAGCACTATGGTGCTCGCCGTGTTGCAAGCAATGACGACAATGTCGACTTGGTGTTCTTCGACTAATGAAGAGACCAGTTGGTTAACTCGTGAAATGAGTACAGCCTGATCGAGTTCACCATAAGGGTAAGCCTGATTATCGAATAAGTATAAGTAGTCTAGCTGGGGCAATAGGCGATGTATCTCTTGGAATACAGAAAGGCCACCAACACCGGAGTCAAAAACTAGGACTTTTTTCTTACTTGCTACTCGCACGAGCCTTACCTAAAGAACAGAAACGTTGCGATCATACTGCGTAGATTTGTTTTGGCAATGCTTTAGCATGGTATCTTTGATGGCTGAATCTATCTCCAGATTCTACATCTCGCTTCGTCAACTCGATATGTCCTTGAAAAGATGGCGAAGACGTGACCAATGTGTGAAATTCACCATTTTCCCCACAGGGATCAATTTGACTTGGTAATGACTCTATTAGGGCTTTGTCATACCAGCGACCACACCATTCTGGAGGGAGAACTCTTCCGTCGATGGTGATTAACATAGTTTGAATACCACGCTCTATGATTTCCATCGCTAGTTTTTCGCTGCTGTCCCCTAATAGAGGAAAGACGCATTCCCAGCCAACAGGTTCAATATAGCTGCGTCGGTAATCGGCAATGCCATTACAAAACATATCACCAAATGCGACAGCTTCTATGTTCAGACCACTACTTTGTAATACATTAACGATGGTCGATTGATAAATGTCGTTACTTGGAAAGATTTCAGGTAGCTCGATAGTAATGAGCGGAAGCGCAAGTAAGTCTGCTTGCATTTGTACGACTTCAAGCGGAGTTGCTTGGAAAGGGACTTCTTTCCCTACGTAAGTCGTGTACAAACCGACAACTTGATAATTTGGATTCTCGTTAAGGCGCTCAAGCGTTAATGTCGAATCTTTACCACTGGACCAACTGATCACCACTCGCTTGGGTTTCTTCATTCGATTTTCCACCACAAAATATTAAAAACCGCCCGAAGGCGGTTTGTGCTCATTCACGATTAGAATTCGTAGCCAACGTTGATATAGTACGCTCGCTCTGCAGCGGGGTAACCTTTTGCCATCTCATACTCTTCATCAAGTAGATTATCGATACGAGCGCTAATAGAGGTCGACTCATTCGGATAGTAAGTCACTGCCGTATCAACCAACGAGTAAGAAGAAAGCGTGATATCTTGTGAAGGCCAAGTGCTGTAATCCACATCTGGACGCTTACCGACGTACTGATAGCTAACCGACCAATCCACTTTATCGAAGCTCACTAAAGCATTCCACTTATACATTTCTTTAGCGCGGCGCTGCAACTGATGCCCTTTATCGTCTTCAGCATCTTTGTAATCTGCACTCAACTGGTGCTGCACAATCCCTGTATCAAACTCAGCAACAAGCTCCACACCTTGGATATGTGTTTCACCATCGACATTCAAATATTTGTATGTGGTTGGATGGTAATCGATAAGATTCGTGATTTTATAGTCATAACCCGTTACGGACCAAAAAACGCCTTGGACATCACCGCTGAATGCTAGCTCCCAAGCATCTGACTCTTCCGGCTTAAGATCTTTCTCACCGTATGTTGGGTCATACTGTTGATATAGGTTTGGAGCCTTAAACGCAGTACCAAAAGAAGCTTTAACCCCAAACTCTGGCACAAACTGGTAACCAGCCGCTAAGCTGTAAGTGAACTCACTACCGTATTCTTCGTTATCATCAAGGCGAGCACTGCCCTCAAGCATTGCTTTATCAATACTGGTGGTTGCCATACCAAACAGAGCGCCATTGGTACGATCAAACGTTTTATTCGCACTCTTGTCTTTATAAGACTCGTTGCGCCAATCAATACCACCAGCCAACGTCGTATTGTTGTTTAGCAAGTAACTGTTGGTCCACTGGACATTTTGCTGCTCAAGTTCATCTTCAGTACCTGAGTGTTTGCCTTTTGCTTGCTCATAGTTCCAAGACTTCTGTTTCTGTGCCGTTACTTGTAGTTCTGACATCACATTATCAGACTGATACTTACCGCCCAGAGTGACAGAAAGATCGTCTTTTTCTGCTTCGTAGTAACCGCGACTGCCGTAGCTGCTGTCATATTGATAAACATTTTCGTAAGCACGTAGGTTACCAAATGCAGACCACTGATCATTGAAGTTATGCACGTAACCTAGCAGACCATTCTTTGTATCAAAGCCATGGCGATCGCCGTCATTAACTCCCGGTACAGGACGAACGTTATAACCATCATCACTTTCACTACCAAGCGCGATATTTAGCTGGCCGCTCTCTGTGACTTTAATACCAGATGCCACACTCAATTCCTGGTAATCTAAGCTGCCTAAACCCGCACTTAACTTCGTTCCTTCTTCGTCAGCACGCGCAATGGTGATGATATTGATCACGCCACCAATCGCTTCTGAGCCATAAAGTGACGCACGCGCACCACGCACGTACTCAATCCGTTGAACGTAAGTAAGTGGGATTTGGTTAAAGTCCACAGCGCCCTTCGCTGCTCGTGCAAAACGTACGCCATCAACCAGTACTAAAACTTGGTCGGAACTAGTTCCACGAACAAATAAAGACGCTAACTGACCACGACCACCATTTTGTGAAACTTGAATCCCGGTAAGGCGACGCAAAACATCTGGTAGGGTTTTCGCTTGAATGCGATCGATGTCTTGTCGAGTAACTACTTCGACATCTGCCAACGTACGGCTTTCGGCTTGCTCAAAACGGTTTGCCGTAACAACGATGGTTTCGTCAGTGGAGGTTTCTTGGGCCTGTAGATAAGAGACAGGTGAAAGCAGCGATGCCAAAGTGATCGCCAGTGCGGATTTTCTCATTGTATTGTCCTAAATCGCGTAATTCCTTCCGAGCCCTGTCATCATGACAGTCCAGTGCTGTGGCTCAGTTGTTGGCAGGTATTCGGACTCAAGAGCACGGGTGTACCGCCTACTTGCTCGACTTCCCACATAAACTAATGCAGTGTCTGATGAGCGTTCGTTCTCTTTTACCGCTGCGCGTCAGTTCTGGATTCACACCAGATTCCCATTTCAGCCATCTAGATTGCTAGATAGCACCAACTTGAGGCAAATATTATTCAGCTATTGATTATTTGTCCAGCCAATATTGCCCTTAGAAGTTGTAACGTTTTGATTGATTTTGCTTTCTACTCTGCCTGTACGCACTATCTTTAAATCAATTCCAGTACAAAACTGGACATCCTATTGAGATTGAATAAAATCTGCGCTCTTAAATTGAATGCACCATAAAAGGTAAGATCATGGCTACTCTTGATGTAAACCCACAACGCTACCAAGAACAACTGGCTGAAAAAGTCGAACGTCTCACGGATATGTTCGCGCCATACAACATGCCAGAACTGGAAGTGTTTGAATCACCAGAGCAGCACTACCGCATGCGTGCTGAGTTCCGTGTTTGGCATGAAGGCGAAGATCTTTACTACATCATGTTCAACCAAGAAACTCGTGAGAAATACCGTGTTGACCAATTTCCTGCTGCAAGCCGTCTGATCAACGACCTGATGCCGCTATTGGTTGAAGCGATGAAAGACAACGACTCGCTACGTCGTAAACTGTTCCAGGTGGATTTCCTATCGACGCTAAGTGGTGAGATTCTGGTTTCACTCCTTTACCATCGCCAACTTGATGAAGAGTGGATTGAAAACGCGAAAGCCCTTAAACAGCGTTTAAATGATGAAGGCTTTAACCTAAACATCATTGGTCGCGCTCGTAAGATGAAGATTGTCCTAGACCGAGACTACGTTATCGAGAAGCTCGATGTAAATGGTCAAAGCTACATCTACCAACAAGTTGAGAACAGCTTCACTCAGCCAAACGGCAAAGTCGCAGAGAAGATGCTGGAATGGGCGGTCGACTGTACCCTAGAAAGCACTGGCGACCTACTAGAGCTTTACTGTGGTAACGGTAACTTCTCGCTGGCGTTGGCACAGAATTTCGACCGCGTACTGGCAACTGAGCTAGCGAAGCCATCTGTGGTATCTGCACAGTACAACATCGCCGCCAATAAGATTGATAACGTACAAATCTTACGTCTATCGGCAGAGGAATTTACTCAAGCGATCGAAGGTAAGCGTGAATTCCGTCGTCTACAAGATGCAGGTGTGGATCTGAAGAGCTACAACTGCAACACGATTTTTGTCGACCCACCACGTGCTGGGATGGATGTCGATACTTGTAAAATGGTGCAAGGTTACGAGCGCATCATGTACATATCTTGTAACCCTGAAACTCTAAAAGAGAACTTGGACATTCTATGCGAAACACACAACGTGACGCGTTTTGCTCTGTTTGACCAATTCCCTTATACCCACCATATGGAAGCGGGCGTGCTATTGGAACGCAAAGCGTAACCCACTGCGTCAAATACAAAAAAAGCGAGCTCAATGGCTCGCTTTTTTGTATTTGATTCGTTTTGCTTATTCCGCAGAAGTCTTCTTGCTGACAAAACCTAACTTCTTACCAATCCATGCGAGTAAGATCATTGAAACCATGATCGCAAAGAAGTTTGAGCCTGCTTCTGGGTATTGCGCCTTAATAAACGCAGAGTGGCCAAACGCACCTACGAAGAAACACGCCAAGCCAACTAATGGGATATCTTCTGATACCGGATTATTTAGGTACTCTTGGTAAAGAGCTTGTACAGCCAGTACGAGTGCAATCAATGGGAAGATTGAAAACGATACTTCACTCATGGTCAACCATGACAACAAAGCATCACCACACATACCTGCAACCAGTGCCAAAATCAGCGTTTTCTTTTCAGATTTATTTCCATTCGACATTATTCTATCCCGCCTTTTAATCGGTTACGTTCACGTTCTTTGCGATACCAATAGGCCCCTTTGGCTATCATTCGCAATTGCATGATCAATCGCTCGGCGAGTTCATCGCGCTCACGTCGATCTAAATCTAAAGCTTCAGCCCCCGAACTGAAAACCAAAGTCACAGACGCTTCTGCTTGAGTATACGCCTCTTCTCTGGTCACGCCGGTGCTCATTAAATACTCGGTTAATTCTGCCGCAAAATGCTGGATTTCTCGAGCAACAGCGGTACGAAATTCAGCAGAAGTGCCGGAGCGCTCACGCAACAACAAACGAAAAACGTTCGGACTACTTTCAATGAATTCCATAAAGGTTTCGACCGAGGTACGAATTACGCTACCTTCTTTCACAATACGTTGACGCGCCTGACGCATCAGTTGGCGTAGTAGCAAACCGCCTTCATCAACCATGGTTAAGCCTAGCTCATCCATATCTTTGAAGTGACGGTAAAAAGAAGTCGGTGCAATCCCTGCCTCTCGGGCGACTTCTCGCAAGCTAAGGCTGGAAAAGCTGCGATCCGCACTTAATTGACTAAATGCCGCATCGATCAATGATCGACGTGTCTTCTCTTTTTGTTGTGCGCGGATTCCCATCGATTTCATTCTTAACTTGCTCTTTTTCTGTAGGGTACAAGAGCCTCAATATAACGCAATTTGCTCCTACGGAGAAAGATATGTTGCTTCGCTCGCTCTGAGCGCCGAGAACGTTACTATTGGCATGCATCTAATTGCAATGTTCTCGATGCAATTTATAGACATACAACATACCAAATCACCCTTTTGGTCGATTCTGCGTGATCACTTCCACTCTCTAACAGGCATTACGTGTACCAATAGAGTAAATGAGTTAAAATCGCGCTAAAGCAATGTTAAGCAAATATAACAAGGAAGGCATCATGGCGCATGTTAATCACTATGACGTGATCGTAATCGGTAGTGGCCCTGGCGGAGAAGGGGCTGCAATGGGATTAACCAAAGCGGGACTGAATGTTGCCATTGTCGAGAAAGAAAGCAGTGTCGGCGGCGGTTGTACTCACTGGGGAACTATTCCATCTAAAGCACTGCGTCATGCCGTTAGCCGCATCATCGAATTTAATAGCAACCCGCTATTTTGTCGAAACAACACTAGCGTTCATGCAACATTTTCTGACATTTTAGGTCATGCTAAATCGGTCATTGATAAGCAAACTCGACTTCGTCAGGGCTTTTATGACCGTAACTCATGCACACTTTTGTTCGGAACCGCGCGATTTATCGATAACTACTCAATTGCAGTGATGCAAAGCGACGGTACAGAAGAAATCTATTCAGCGGATAAGTTTGTCATCGCGACGGGTTCTCGCCCGTATCAGCCTGACGACGTAGATTTCTTGCATGAGCGCATCTACGACAGTGATTCCATTTTGAGCCTGAAACACGACCCTCGCCATATCATCATTTACGGTGCGGGCGTTATCGGTTGTGAATACGCTTCTATCTTCCGCGGCCTTGGAGTGAAAACCGACCTTATCAATACCCGCGACCGCTTGTTGGAGTTTTTGGATAACGAAGTGTCAGATGCGCTGTCTTACCACTTCTGGAACAGTGGTGTGGTAATTCGTAATGATGAGACCTATGAAAAAATCGAAGGCACAGAAGATGGCGTGATTATTCACCTACAATCTGGCAAGAAGATGAAGGCAGACTGCTTGTTGTATGCGAATGGTCGAACAGGTAACACCGATAAGTTGAATTTGGGTGCAGTGGGTCTGGAAGCGGACTCTCGCGGACAACTAAAAGTAAACCGTAACTACCAAACCGATATCGAACACATTTACGCTGTAGGCGATGTCATCGGTTACCCTAGCCTTGCAAGCGCCGCTTATGACCAAGGGCGATTTGTCGCACAAGCCATTACGAAAGGTCAGGCAGAAAACTACCTGATTGATGATATTCCAACGGGTATCTACACCATCCCAGAGATTAGCTCTGTGGGTAAAACCGAGCAAGAGCTAACAGCTGCGAAAGTACCGTATGAAGTAGGACGCTCTTCGTTCAAGCATCTAGCTCGTGCACAGATCGCAGGAAAAGACATCGGTAGCTTGAAGATATTGTTCCATCGTGAAACCAAAGAAATTTTAGGGATTCACTGTTTTGGCGAACGTGCCGCGGAAATTATCCACATCGGTCAAGCCATTATGGAGCAAAAAGGCTCAGCGAATACCATCGAGTATTTCGTCAATACCACCTTCAACTATCCAACAATGGCCGAAGCGTATCGTGTCGCTGCGTTGAATGGTTTGAACCGCTTGTTCTAATCGATGCTTCTTGATAGCAGACAGAAAAACAGCAGGCTTGGACCTGCTGTTTTTATATCAACATTGTGCTAGGAAGGTATCCTTGTGCCATTGGTAGAGAAAGATAACTCCTAAACCAATACCCCGCATCAACATAAAGCTCGTCATTGCAAACCACAGCGCGTGATTTTCCCACTCGGCGAACAAGTAAAAGACAACGAAGAAACTGCTGGTCGCGACAAACATACTATTGCGCATGTCTTTACCTTTGGTTGCACCGACAAAAATGCCATCCAATAGAAAGCACCACATCGACGCAAGTGGCATCACCACCAGCCAAGGTAGATACACCGCTGCTTGCTGTTGTACCGCCTCAATTGAAGTGATCATGGCGATCAACTGCGATCCCGCCAAACCAAAGAGCGCGGTCAGTCCTAAGCAAATAACCAAACTCCAAAAGAAAGTGCCGACAAGCGATGTACTCAATTGTTGCCTATCTTTGGCACCAATCGCCTTCCCGACCATGGCCTCCATTGCGTAAGCAAAGCCATCCATGCCATACGAGATAATCATCAGGAAGCTCATCAGAACCGCATTTGCAGCGACAACCTCATCACCAAAGCTCGCGCCTTGGAACGTCATAAAGCTAAAAGCCGCTTGCAGACACAAAGAGCGTAAGAAAATATCACGATTCAATTTCACGAAGCGCCCTAAACCGTGTTGAGTGCTGGTTAGCAACTTTTGAGGTGATGGTAATTGCCTCTCTCGCCAGGTTTTCCAAACACACATGAGACCAAAACCCATGCCTGAGTAGTCAGCAATCACCGATGCCAGCGCAGCGCCTTCTACTTTCCACCCCAAACCAATCACAAACAACAAATCGAGGGCGATATTAGTCACGTTGGTGATGATCACCATCCACATTGGTGCTTTGGAATTTTGCGTCCCGAGCAGCCACCCCAACAACACAAAGTTCATTAGCGCAGCGGGGGCACTCCACACACGGATAGAGAAATATTGCATGCCGTAGTGTTTTACCTCTGCGCTGGCGTCACTCCAGCCAAAGATCAAATCAGCAATCGGGTTATGGGCAATAAGGAAGACTAACGCAAACAGCAGCGCCATAAGTGAGCCTTGCATAAACACCAAGGCAAGTTGCTTTCGGTCTTCACCGCCATAGGACTGCGCCGCCAACCCTGTAGTCGACATACGCAAAAAACCAAGCAGCCAAAACGTCACGCTGATCATGGTGCTGCCCAACGCAACACCGCCCAAATACCAAGCGTGGTCTAGATGACCAATCACCGCAGCATCGACCAAACCGAGCAATGGAACAGTAATATTCGACAGCACCATAGGTATCGCTAAAGCTAAGACTTGGCGATGAACTTTTGGGTTAGATAAAGGAGAGAAGATTGAATTTGTCACAGGCACCTCATCAGTAAGATCGACGAGTGTACCTGAGCGCTTAACGACTAGCCAATTACCACTTGATGTGAACGAGGACTGGCGTGAGGCGATGCTTCAACATTGGAATCTTATTAAGCCAACGCTGCCAAGCTTTCCAACGAGAACAGAATCTATCGAATGGCGAGAAAGCTTTCACCCACTGTGCCCATGGTAACCATTGCAATATCTGTTCTGCAGGCGCTTCAAAGCCATGAGCATAACGATCAGAGCCAAGCTTTTGTCCCCACTTGGTTTCCGTTAAATCTCCTGCCAGCACCATACACAGTTCAGCAGAAACAAAATGTCGACCCAAGGTTTGAATAAATTTCGCGACTTGACGCTCTGTGCAATCGAGCAGTGCCATTTCACATAAAATGAGTACCGGTGCTTGCTCTGGAATGGCTAACGTCTCTAGCCACGACATTTCATCCACACTGCCACAGCGATGTTCATAGCGTTCATTTTTGTGGAACAAGCGCTGACGCCATACCAAATTTTCCGTCACATCCAGCTCTATCCAATGGCAGCGTCCATTATCCAAGCGATAAAAGCGGGTATCCAGCCCCGCTCCGACATTGATTATCCAAGCATCGGGATACTGCTGTAAGAAGTGACTAACCTGCTGGTCACAAAGCTGAGTCAGCGTCACGTGCAGCAATTGCTTCTGCGCAATATCACCACTCAAACAATCCGGCGCCATCTTACAGCTCAAACACGCTTTAGCAGCTATCGGATCGTACACCAAGCCATTGTCGACCATGCTTTCACGGCTACGCAATAACAGTGGTTTTAATAAATGGTTAGGAACTTGATGTTTAGACTGAGACATGGGCATTTCCTGCGCCAGAGAGAAAACATAGACATTAATAAAGATGATAATGAATATCAATTACATTATCAAGCTTATAAATTGGTCAAAACAAACAAGGTCAAGATGATGAGCAAGCTTTTGGAGGAAGTAGAAAAAGAGAAAAGACAAAACAGCCCAGATCAACTGGGCTGCTTAAACACACTTACATCCAATCGGTATTGCGAATAATACCAACGGCTAAGCCTTCAATCGTAAGGTGCTGAGACGTTAAGTCCACTTGGATTGGGGCAAACTCTTCATTCTCAGCATGCAGTAATATGGTTGAACCTTTGCGCTCCAAACGCTTCACAGTCACATCATCATCAACACGCGCAACGACAACTTGACCGTCTCTCACGTCTTGGGTTTTATGCACCGCGAGCAGATCGCCATCCATAATCCCGATGTCTTTCATACTCTCGCCATTTACACGAAGTAAGAAATCCGCTTGCGGTTTGAACATCGCAGGATCGACTTGGTAGTGCGCCTCTACGTGCTCTTGAGCCAAGATTGGCTCACCCGCTGCGACTTGACCAATCAAAGGCAAACCCTGCTCATCATTGGCTGCGTCTTCAAGCAGGATACGAATCCCACGAGAAGCGCCTGGAATAATTTCAATTGCTTGCTTACGAGCAAGCGCTTTTAGGTGTTCCTCTGCGGCATTCGCAGAGCGGAAGCCAAGCTCACGCGCAATCTCTGCACGAGTTGGTGGCATTCCGGTGTCGTCGATTTTACTTTTAATCAAATCGAAGACTTGTTGTTGGCGTGGCGTTAACGGCTTCATGTCTCACCTGTCTTTTTATACAGTTAACTGTGAGTATATCCAGTAAATGCTCAAATGAAAACCCAATTGGTTGTTTTTTAATTTATTTGTGGGGAGCTTTCAGCTTACCGATTAAGTTCATTCTTTATTCGTTTAAAACACCGACTTTTCAGTTAATCAAGTCAAAGCAATAACTTAGGGGTTCGACTAATTTACAGCCAATAAAATTAAAAGGTTTGACCAGTTTCTGGTATCCTTGCAGCGCTTAAATTTTATCGCCTAGGCTTATTTCTATTGCCGTACTCATCTCTTTTTATAGAGAAGACATGCAAAGCGGAAACTGAAATAAGGTTAGGCCTGTTTGAATACCTATTGAGGCTGTGAACTTTATGTCTTCTGGACAATCATTTTCACGTTCATTACTAAAACTACCTTTATCGGTACTGGTAAAGGGCACCGCAATCCCGTCGAACCCGATTGAAGATCTGAACATCGACCTAACTAAACCGATTGTATATGCCCTGCCGTTCCGCTCGAACGTGGATTTGCTGACACTGCAAAAACAAGCCATGAGCCTTGGTCTACCCGACCCGCTCAGCCCGCTGGAAATCAATGGCAAAACGCTGAACCGTTTCGTCTTTATCGCTGCGCGTCCAACTGTGATGAACAACGATAATGATGTCCCAACCGATTCTGTCTCTCTGTTCACTGACTTACTGGAACTGCACAAGCTGGATAGTGAGTTGGATGTTCAAATGATCCCTGCAACCGTGCTTTGGGGTCGTAAGCCAGGTAAAGAAGAGAACCAAAAGCCTTACCTTCAACCGATGAATGGTCCGCAAAAAGCCAAAGCAGTAATGGCGGCGGGACGCGACTGCTTAGTTCGCTTTAGTCCCGTGGTATCTCTGCGTTATATGGCAGACTCCCACGGTACCGACAGCGCAATTGCGCACAAACTGGCTCGCGTGGCGCGTATCCACTTCTCACGCCAGAAACTGGCTGCTTCAGGCCCAAACCTGCCACAACGCCAAGTGTTGTTTGCTCGTTTACTAAAATCTCCAGCTATTGAACTGGCGATTGCTGACGAAGCCAAGATCAAAAACATCTCGATTGATAAGGCACGTAAAGAAGCCCACGACATCATGGATGAAATCGCCGCCGACTTCTCCTACAGTCTGGTGAAAAACGGCGACCGCATCCTGAGTTGGTTATGGACAAAACTATACCAAGGTTTGCACATCAATAACGCCTCGACTGTGCGTCGTTTAGCGCAAGACGGCCACGAAATTGTGTACGTTCCGTGTCACCGTAGTCACATGGACTACCTGCTGTTGTCTTATGTTTTATACCATGAAGGCATGGTGCCTCCGCACATTGCGGCAGGCATTAACTTGAACTTCTTCCCGGCCGGTCCGCTTTTCCGTCGTGGTGGGGCGTTCTTTATTCGTCGTAGTTTTAAAGGCAACAAACTGTACTCAACCATTTTCCGTGAGTATCTAGCTGAGCTGTTTGCCAAAGGCTATTCAGTCGAGTACTTCAGTGAGGGTGGTCGTTCACGTACAGGTCGCTTACTGCAAGCGAAAACGGGTATGCTGGCTATGACCATCCAAGCAATGCTACGTGGTCTAAACCGCCCAGTAACACTAGTGCCGGTCTACATCGGTTACGAGCACGTAATGGAAGTAGGCACTTACGCGAAAGAGCTGCGTGGCAAACGCAAAGAGAAAGAAAACGCAGGGCTTGTACTGCGTACTCTGCGTAAACTGCGTAACTTTGGTTTGGGCTATGTGAACTTCGGTGAGCCAATTCAGCTCAACCAATACTTGAACGAGCATGCTCCTGAGTGGACGAAAGACATCGACAGCATGGGTGGTAACAAACCACAATGGATGAATCCTGTGGTGAACGACCTCGCTAATAAGATGATGACGCACATCAATGATGCGGCGGCGGCAAACGCGTTGACCTTGTGTGCAACCGCACTGCTTGCTTCTCGTCAACGTGCACTTTCTCGTGACTCGCTGATCAACCAGATCGAGTGTTACTTAAAGCTACTCAAAAATAATCCGTACTCAAGCACCTCCACTATCCCTACCGAAAGTGCTGAGGAGTTGGTCGATCATGCAATTTCGCTTGATAAGTTCGTGATTGAAACCGATAGCATGGGTGACATCATTTCGCTGGACCGTAGCCAATCGATCCTGATGACTTACTATCGCAACAACATCATCCACTTGTTCGCTCTGCCGTCATTAATTGCCCAAATGCTCATTCGTCAGCGCAACCTTTCGGTAGCCAAGATTCAAGCGAATGTCGCGCAAATCTACCCATTCTTGAAGAAAGAGCTGTTCTTAAGTTACCAAGAAGACGAGTTAGATGAATTGGTCGTTAAAACACTGCATGAATTTGCCGATCAGAAAATGATTAGTCTTGATGGTGATAAGCTAGAGATCAATCAATCGAACAACCAGCCTTTGGTTCTGTTAGGTCGAACGATAACTGAAACGCTGCAACGCTACTCTATCGCGATGAACTTGCTTGTTGCTTACCCTGAACTCGGTAAATCGGACCTAGAGCAGAAGAGCCAAGATATTGCTCAGCGCCTAGGGCGTTTGCACGGTATTAATGCGCCAGAATTCTTCGATAAAGGTGTGTTTACCGCGATGTTCAATACGCTCAAACAGCAAAAATACCTCGATAACGATGGTAACTGTGACACGAAGAAAACGCAGCAATTTGCACGGCTACTGTTCACTCTGCTTTATCCAGAGGTGAAACTGACGATCGAAGAGAGTATTCACCAACTTCGGTCGTAACCGTTTTACCTTCGTCCAATAAGAAAAAAGGCATCCAATCGGATGCCTTTTTCTATTTCTTCGCTTACCAAAATGCGACCAGTAACCCTATCGCTATCACCATGCCAACATAATTGTTGTTAAGGAAAGCCTTAAAGCACAACTCACGCTCACGGTGACGAATTAAGTGCTGCTGATAAACAAACAACGACGCTGCAATCAAAAGGGTCCAGTAGTAACTTTGTCCCAATTGGTAGAACTGCCCTAACCAAACCAACATCGCGAGTGTAATCAGTTGCAACACACCAATAATAAGCTTGTCATGACGACCAAACAGAATTGCCGTCGATTTAATGCCAATCTTTAGATCATCATCTCGGTCTACCATCGCATATTGAGTGTCGTACGCAATGGTCCACAAAGCATTAATGAGGAACAAAAACCAAACAATTAATGGTAATTCCCCAGTTTGTGCAGCCCACGCCATTGGAATCGCCCAGCTAAAAGCCAAGCCTAAAAATAGCTGTGGAATATGAGTGTAACGCTTCATAAATGGATAGATGAACGCCAACACAATGCCAGCGAAGGATAGCTGAATCGTCAGCGGGTTCATGGTCAGCACTAACAAAAACGAGCTGATACCCAAAACCAAAAATAATCCAATCGCTTCTTTTGCTGTCACTTTCCCTGATGGCAGTGGACGTTGCTTAGTACGCTTTACATGGCCGTCGACTTTGCGATCTGCAAAATCATTAATCACGCACCCCGCACTACGCATTAGGAATACACCCAATACAAACACGATAAATACATCCCAACTCGGCATCCCTTGGGCTGAGATAATTAGCGCCCAAATCGTTGGCCACATCAGTAACAGTGAACCGATCGGGCGATCCATGCGCATCAGTTGCCAATATGCTTTGGCTTTTTCTGCGGACATTTACACTGTCTCCTTAGCGTAAACTGGTGAATTAGATAAGAATAACTCGGCGACTAGCATCGGTTTGTGATTCATCCACAACCTTGAGCGTCGCGCTAACAAACATCCTTCTGGTACGGCTACCCATCCCATTTGCAAAGAGTCCCGCTCAACGTTATCTGCGCTGAACACAGTTAGTCCTAATGGGATATCCCCTTGTTGAGCCAAATCATACTGCTGATCAACTAAGGTTGAACGAGGAATCAATGTCCGCCCAATAACCCAGTTGTTATTGTCACCGCACAAAATTACCTCTCTCAGTAAGCAATCTTGTTCGGACAATAACTGGCTTTCGTCCTGTTTTAATGTCGCTGCAGTGACGATCTGATTTTGTAGCAATTCTACCGTTAACGCTTGGCAGTGCTGTTTTAAACGACGTGACAAAGACCCTTGCTCTTCAAGCCAATGCTTGGCAAATTCATTTGGAAATTCGAATTCTTCGGGGTTTTGCCACTCTACTTCCAATAAAGAAGCAAGATAGAGTGATGTTGGCTGATTCATACTAGTATTCAATTGGAGGCTTTATGCGTACAATAAAGCAACAACTTACCGTCCATAGTAATGTATGTAACCGTAAGTTCCGTTATTTGTTATAGACGGCCCATTGTATCAAGACTGAAGCGATTCGAATATCGCGATCCAGAGAAAGAAAAGTTAGAAATATGTACAAACGTTATATAGCCCAAATTATTTTTGCGTTAACCATACTATTCGCCGCACCAAGTTGGGCTGAAACGGAAGAAGCTGGACCTAAGTTGGCATACTTTACCCTAGAGCCTGATCTCACTACTAACTTTTACACCAAAGGCAAAAAGTTAGGTTATGTGCAAGTGCGCATCGACATCATGGTAATGAGTCAACAAGATTTATCAGTTGTTGAGCATCACCAACCTTTGATTCGCGATGCAGTGATTGAATTATTGGGTAAGCAAACAGAAGATACGATTAAGTCCCTTTCTGGCCGAGAAGATCTGCGCAAAACTTTAGTGACGACCCTCAACGAAACGCTTTTGCCTGAAACAGGTAAAACCATCATTGCCGATTTGTTGTTTACAAAATACCTTTATCAATAAACCCAAATCCGTTTTGAACATAAAAAAGACCGCTCTTGAGCGGTCTTTTCATTTCATCTGCTTTAGGCTTGCTGTTGGTATTTCATCTTGCCTGAATCAAACAGCGCAATCGCCATCCCCGACAGTAGCCCAACTAAGTGAGCGGTGTTTGCAATCGCCATAAATGGCTGCACAAAACCAAGAACTAACCATACCAACATAAAGACGATGATTGGCTTGGGTAGCGTAAGGCCTAAATGTGGCAAGCGGTAACCCAATATCCACAAATAACCAAGCAGTGCATAGACCACGCCAGACAAGCCGCCGAAGTTAGCCCCTTCAACATAGAACTGGCCTGCCCCTGAAAGCGCTGCCGACACCACAAAGAGTTGCAATAGCTTACCGGAACCGAGACGACGTTCGATGTCGCCACCCAACTGCCACCACCATAGTAAGTTAAACACGATGTGAGTTACTGAAAAGTGCAGTAACGCATGACTTAGCCATCGCCACACTTGCCATTGTTGCCCCTCAAAAGCCGGGAAGTGAAACAACTTAAACACGCCATTGCCAAAGCCAAACATTTGTAACAAGTAGATGATGATACAGACTGTCATGATCAGCAAAGTCATGGGGCCAGCTTTCGCTTTGACCATGCTTATGATACTCGGGCTGGAATAATGAAATGTGCTCTTACGAGTATCGGCAACGTCCCACGAGGCGGCGCTGTATTTTGAATCAGACGGGTTAGCAAGGAACAGCTTAAGTTCGGCTTCCGCTTCTATTTCATGCTGGCTATCAGTCAGCCACAGCGCAAATTGCCCATCCCCTTCTGGCATCATTTCGATGTCAATTTGGCGAGAGGCCATATAATCAATAAAGGCTTGCGCCATACGTGGATTATTTAACGTTACCAATCTCTTCATTAACTTCTCACTATCGGTAGTTCTGCTCGATGCCAGGCTTCAAAGCCACCATCTACACTGTACACCTGTTCAAAGCCTTGGTTAACCAAATATTGCGCCACACCTTGGCTACTAATACCGTGGTAACACATCACTAGAATAGGTTGTTCGAACTCCACTTCATCCATAAACGCAACGATCGTATCGTTAGTTAAGTGATACGCGGACTCCGCATGCGCAACGGCAAACGATTGAGGGTCACGGATATCTACAAGCTTCGCATCACCCTGCTCGAGCAGCGCTTGCGCACTTTGTACATTGATATGCTTAAACTGATCCATTTACTTTCTCATTGTCTTATTAATATACCCAAGCAACCTCGAACCTAACGTACTAATCAGCACCCGTGGTACAGCATAAAATCCATATTTGAAGCTGCTTGGGTATACTGCCGCTATTGTAACCTATCCAACGGCAAACTTAGACACATGGATAATCAGGGCTTTCAAAAGTGTACACATTCCAACCATTTGTGGATAAAGCTGTGAATTGCGTTGATAAAGTGTATTTGGATCTTTTGATCCACAATATGTAGTAATGATCCTGATCTAACTGTGTGTATATCTATAACTATCCCCAGATGGAAAAGTGCTTGAATCCCTTATTTTGTCCGGGTTTCGAACAGTTGATAAATAATTACTTCACAGAGTTATACACAGGTAGCACATAAAATCCGGATCGCAAACGCTATCGATTTTCGATCGACAATAAAAAAGCCGAGATCACATGATCTCGGCTTTCTATGAAAATCTTACTTTCAATTAGCAGTGGAAATTAAAATTCACCCACAGCCAATTTTAGTTTCTTCATTGCATTTTTTTCTAGCTGGCGAATACGCTCGGCAGAAACACCGAACTCATCAGCTAAGTCTTGCAATGTTGCTTTCTCATCATCTAACCAACGAGAACGCACGATGCGCTGACTACGCTCATCCAAACTCGCTAATGCATGACCCAAGCGATTGTTGGTATGCATTTCCCAGTTGGCGGCTTCAATGTTGTCGGCCACATCAGACGATTTGTCTTCTAGGTATAGCATCGGCGCTGTGTAAGCGTTTGAGCTGTCGTCTTCATCAGTTGGCATATCAAAGGTTGAATCCACCGCCGCTAAGCGTGATTCCATCTCGCGAACTTCAGAAGGCTCAACACCTAACTCGCGCGCAACGGTTTCTACTTCACCGTTGTTAAACCAACCCAAGCGCTTTTTCGACTTACGCAGGTTGAAGAACAATTTACGTTGCGCTTTAGTCGTCGCAATTTTCACGATACGCCAGTTACGTAGCACGTATTCGTGGATCTCTGCTTTGATCCAGTGGACAGCGAAAGAAACCAAGCGAACCCCTACTTCTGGATTAAAACGCTTAACGGCTTTCATTAGACCGATGTTACCCTCTTGCACAAGATCCGCCATTGGCAAACCGTAGCCAGAGTAACCACGAGCAACGTGAACAACGAATCGTAGGTGCGAAAGAATTAGACCTTTTGCAGCCTCAATCTCACCTTTATAGTGTAATCGTTCTGCCAGCTCACGCTCTTCGTCTGCAGTCAGCATTGGGTAGCTGTTTACTGAGCGAATATAGCTGTCAAGGCTATCTTGCGTGACTAGAGCCATCGGATACGCTTCTTTTGTCATTCAATTCCTCATCAATCTCTGATCTGGAGCATTACATTGCAATTTAGCTTCGATATCTTGAACTCAAAATGAACAAGTTTCAAGAAGGGGAAGCAATTATCCATAAACATTTGGTCTAAGCAAGGGTTCAAAATTAGCTAGTGCTAATGAAATCCAAGTAATAAGACCGCCATCACTTAAACTGGTTCAATTTCTTTTAAATGTCGTTGCGCAGAAAAGCGCGCCGCAATACATCCCAAAAGACTCCCAATGATGATTAATAACAAAGATTCATCCCAACTTAGACCAATCAAGCGGAACTGGCTATCGTACAACGCAGCAAGGTCTTCCACCGCACTATTCATGACAATGGTCACTAAAGCCGTTACCAACCACGCAATAGTGGCACCTAACACGCCAAACCACATACCAGTGTACAAGTAAGGGCGCAGAATAAAACTGTCCGTCGCACCGATCAGTTTCATGGTTTGAATCTCTTCTTTATTCGCCAGCACATTAAATCGCAATGTATTGCCAACGATTAAAAATACCGCACCGAGCATCAGCACTGTCAGGGTAATGACAATAATACTCGCGAGAGTTTTGATGGCATCAAGACGCGCCAGCCAGTCTTCGTCAAGTCTCACGTCGGTCACATCTTGTTGCTCTCGAACGTCTTTGGCTAATGACTGAATATCACTTTTTAGCTCCGAATCTGGCGTAATCACCAACACACCAGGAAGCGCATAGCCACTTAAAAGACTGATAGCTTGGTCGAACCCTGCATATTGGCTTAAATCAGATAGACCTTGTTGCGGTGAAATATATTCTACCTCTTTTACCAAAGGCCAAGTTTCAATTTGATCTTTGAGAACCATCACTCGCGCATCCGGCATGCCTTCAACTAAGTAAGCACTAACTTGTGAAGGAGAAGCGACATCTTCCGCTGCCCCTGCAACGTTTTTCCCCAATAGATACAAACAAGCTGGCATGGCAAGTGCCATGGAGATGACCGCTAGGGTCAGAATGTTGCCTAGTGGTCGTTGCCATAAGGCGCTAAAAGAGGATTTAGCTTGTTTTGCGTGGACAGAGAAAAAACCATCGGTATTCGCACGCTTGGCACTACGGCCTTTCCCCTTCTTTTGGGAGTGCTTGTTACCTGCCATAGTCTTCTACCTCACTTAGGAAGCCTTGGTTCAATTCAAAATGACGATACTGTGGGCGAGTGTTTACTAACCCCACATCGTGCGTGGCAAGTAAGATTGTCACGCCCGCACGGTTAAATTCTTCGAATAGACGCAACACACGGTTGGATAATTCTGGGTCAAGGTTACCCGTAGGCTCATCAGCCACCAGCAACGTTGGTCGATTAACCACAGCACGGGCAATACCGACGCGCTGTTGCTCACCACCAGAAAGTTGACTAGGTAGACAACGAGCTTTATCGAGTAAGCCCGTTTTATCTAACGCCGCAGAAACACGGCGTTTGATTTCGTTTTCAGAAATCGATTCGATACGCATTGGCAGAGCGACATTGTCGTACACACTGCGATCCATCAATAGGCGATGATCTTGAAAAACAATCCCAATATTGCGGCGCAAAAAAGGGATGTCTTTGCCTGGAATACGCGTGATGTCGTGGCCATTAAAATGGATTTTGCCATCGGTTGGTCGCTCTATCGCGCAGATCAATTTCAGCAAGGTACTTTTACCAGCCCCGGAATGTCCGCCTAAAAACGCCATTTCACCGCGCCTCAGGTGAAAATCGACTTTTTGCAGTGCTTGTCGACCACCTCGGTAAGCTTTGCTTACTTGCTGAAATTTGATCACCGTTGATTTCCTCTAACTCTTTTTATTCTTCACGACTAAACAGTGCGTCAATAAACTCTTGAGTTTCAAATGGACGCAAGTCTTCGATACCTTCACCCACACCAATGTAACGAATTGGAATACCGAACTGATCAGCAATAGCGAAAATTACGCCGCCCTTGGCTGTACCATCCAGCTTAGTCAAAGTAATCCCGGTTAGAGGGGCAACATCACTGAAAAGTTTCGCTTGGCTAATGGCATTTTGTCCTGTACCTGCGTCAAGCGTTAGCATGATCTCATGTGGTGCAGAGTCATCAATTTTCTTCATCACACGTACAATCTTACGCAGCTCTTCCATTAGGTTCGCTTTGTTCTGTAGACGACCTGCTGTATCAGCAATCACCACATCCACACCACGTGCTTTTGCCGCTTCAATCGCATCATAGATAACAGAGGCACTGTCTGCGCCAGTATGTTGAGCAATCACAGGAACATTATTACGTTCACCCCACACTTGTAGCTGCTCAACCGCTGCGGCACGGAAAGTATCGCCCGCTGCAAGCATCACTTTTTTGCCTTGAGTTTGGAACTGCTTCGCTAGCTTACCGATGGTCGTGGTTTTACCCACGCCATTTACACCTACCATCAAGATGACGTAAGGCGTTTTGTTGCTATCGATTTCTAGTGGCTGTTCGACTTTAGAAAGAATCTCAGCCATTTCTTCTTTCAACAAACCATAAAGGGCTTCGCCGTCTTTCAGATCGCCACGTGTGGCTTTTTCTGTCAGGTTGTTGATGATTTTTGTTGTGGTATTCATGCCCACATCAGCAATAAGCAGTTGCTCTTCTAGCTCTTCAAATAAGTCCTCATCGATTTTCTTACCACTGAATAGACCGAAGAAGCCAGCACCAATATTTGCTTTTGTTCGGCTTAGGCTGCGTTTAAGACGAGCAAAAAAGCTTTCTGTTGGCTTTTCTTGTTCTTGAACACGAGGCGCGGCCGATACGACTTCTGGCTCCTCTGCTTCTGCTTCTGCTTCTGCTTCTGCTGGGGCAGCCTCTGATTGTTTCTCTTCTTCTTCAAGTTCTGGCGTTGCTTCCGCTTGCTCAGCAACCGCTTCGGTTTGCTGCTCTTCAGAAGGCGCTTCCACTGCTTCTTCTTTTACTGTTTCTTCAGTTTTTGGTTTTGGGCTTTGTTCTTCGTCACCAAAACCTAGCCACGAAAGTAATCCGCGCTTCTTTTTTTCCGTCATCTGGGGCTATCCTAGATTGTTCTTTTATCTATTAATGACTCTTTTTTGACAAGATTATTATCTGTCTAAAAAAGGCTAATGACAAAGTTCTGAAAACTTTCCGATTAGGTAATTCTAATCTTATTAGTGTTACACTCTGTCATCTTGAATATTCTGGGCTGTATCCAAGCTCCAAGCTCATTGCTTGGGCGATTAGATATAGTATCACTTTATTAGCGGTCAAAAAATCTATGGTAAGACGTCGCCAGCAAAACTCATCACAAAAAAAGCCAACAACGGGCTTTGTTCGCATTATTAGTGGCTTATGGAGAGGCAGAAAACTTCCTGTACACGATGCTGAAGGCTTACGCCCCACGACCGATCGCGTCAAAGAAACGCTGTTTAACTGGTTAGCTCAAGATGTACCACAGGCAAAATGTCTCGACTTGTTTGCTGGCTCTGGCGGCTTGGGATTTGAGTCAGCTTCGCGCCAAGCAGAGCAAGTGACCATGGTTGAGCTAAACCCACAAGCTTTCCAACAGTTACAAAAGAATGTTGCCTCTCTTAACGCGAACAACATCCAAGTGGTAAATACCGACGCACTGAGTTTTTTGAAGCAACCGGGTTCTGCTCATCATGTGGTGTTTATTGACCCACCGTTTCGCAAAGGTCTATTGGATGAGACCGTGGCTCTGCTAGAACAAAATGGCTGGCTCGCGGAAGATGCGATGATTTATATTGAAACAGAAAAAGAACTCAATATTGCCGACTTACCAGAAAACTGGCAATTACATCGAGAAAAAACAGCAGGCCAAGTGAGCTATCGTCTGTACGAACGTACCTCCGCATAACGCCTCGATTTAAAAGGATACTTAAATGAAAGCACTAATTATGCTGGCCAAAGCGGCTATCGCCTTTGTTTGGTTAGTATTAATCCTAAATATTTTTATGCCCTTTCCCGGCAATGCCGCGATTGCGCTATACATCATGACCGCTTTTTTGTTCATCATGCACGGTTTACAAATGGCCATCTTCATTGGTGCATTTGGCGACAAAATAAAAATGAGCAGTTGGGAAAAATATTCAATCCTGATTTTTGGTATTTTTGCCCTACTCGATATTCGTCGTAAACACATGATGTAATCGCTCAGATACGAAAAAGCCGCTCATGTGAGCGGCTTTTTTCTGCGTTTCGTTCGTCACCCAATGTAACTTTTTACACCATCTAAGAACATTTGAGTGGAGATCATCACCAGTAACAAGCCCATTAAGCGTTCTACCGCCTTCAAGCCACGTTCACCCAACAAGCGATTAAAGAAGCCATAAAACATCAGTATAAAAAACGTTGCGCCCCACGCAATTACGACTGATGCTGACATTTCCAACATTTTCTCTGGATGTTGCGAAGACAGTAAAAGCAAGGCTGCAATCACTGAAGGGCCCGCGATCATAGGAATGGCCATCGGAACAATAAAGGGCTCCTCGCCTGCTGCCAGTCCAGTGATGCTGCCAGCACTCGGGAAAATCATCTTAATCGCAATAATGAAGAGAATAATGCCACCTGAAATGCTGAGCGTTTCTGGCTGGACATGCAAAAAACTTAAGATGCTTTGTCCTGCAAACAGAAACAGCATCAAGATCAGTAAGGCAAACAGTAGTTCACGAATCAATACCTTACGACGACGCTTGGGATCGATATGTTTGAGAATAGACAACACAATCGGCAAGTTACCGAGAGGGTCCATGATTAGAAACAGCATGGTCGCTGCAGAAAGAATGTCCATATTCTGGCCTCACCTAAAAAATGGCGGCCAGTGTATAGCAAACTGACAACATGAGTATATGACTGAGGGGCGAACACACCATATTCACCCTCGATCTTAGCCGCCGTTTAGTGATTGCAAACTCGCGCCATATTGACCACAAACTTACCTTCAAGCTCACGAATTTTGTCGCGCTTGAGCAAAAATGCTAGTAATGCATCTAAGTCTAGATCATTCAGTTTACAGGTGTGAAAGCGAACGCTAGCGCCAAAGTGCTGTGTGAGGGCTTCGCGATCCATTGGTGTTTCTCTAAGTAGGTTTAGCAGCTCGTGAGCATGGATTTCACTCATTATTGACTCCAGTTATCAAGAACAATGCGTTCAGTTTACTGAAATCCTCAAGAGCTGCTTTGACTTAAATTAGTAAATGATTGAGGCAACAATGAGGGCATGAGCAAAAAAGTAACTACCACTCACCCACAAATAGGCGTGTTTCATCGGTTTTCGATAACCGTGTATCGCGTATGCCAGCGCCGAATAGATGAGAACTAAGGTTCCGCTAAAGCCGATAGCATTGGCGTAACTCGGCACTTGTAACCAAACTTCACCGGCTGCCCAAGCAAGTTGAACCAGCATCATCCCCATGATCACAACAGGGAATACCAGAGAGTCGAGTTGAGGTAGCAACAAAAAGAACGCCACGATACTCGCTGCAAGCAACAGGGCCAACAGCCACCAGACAATCTCACCATTAAGCTGCACCCAAAATGACTTGCTGTAGCATACCTGGGCAACCAGATAAGCCGTAAAATAGATTAGCTTACGAGTTTTAAACGAGTGCAGCGTATCTGCCACCATAGACACAATAAGCCCACCCGCAATCCAGTAGGTATATGTTGCGGATGCACCTTGAGTTAACACCAACACAAGAAGAAGTAGCAGAGTAAAGATTTTAAACACGAGGGATTGTGTCGGGTTAGCTTGCTTTGCTCCCAACACGGAATACACACCTGATAGCCCTATCGCCAGCCAACTCCACATGCAGTATACACCTTTTACTTAAACTCGCCGCTAGTCTAGGTAGACCAGTTTTGATGTAAAGACACAATCTACGAAAGTTGGATCTC
>NZ_JAWOTK010000037.1:0-23732 GCF_033338855.1 Vibrio sp. Vb0937
ATTTAAACCTAAGCTCGAAACTGATATCCTGTTACCTTTATCACTCCTAATAAGAGCGACATTCATGTCTGAAATTAAATTTGAAACTGCAGAACAAAAAGCAAGCTACGGCATTGGTCTGCAAATGGGTCAGCAACTTGCAGGCTCTGGTCTTGAAGGTCTTAGCGTTGATGCTATCGCAGCAGGTATTGCAACAGCACTAACTGGTGACATGCCATCAATCGAAATTGATGAAATCAACAAAGCACTACAAGAACTTCACACTCGTGCAGAAACAGCTCGCCAAGAAGCAGCAAAAATTGCGGCAGCAGAAGGCGAAGCGTTCCTAAAAGACAACGCTCTACGACCTGAAGTTAACGTTCTAGACTCTGGTCTTCAGTACGAAATCATTTCTGAAGGTACTGGTGCAGTTCCTACAGCAGAAAGCTCAGTTCGCGTTCACTACCACGGTGAGCTAACTGACGGTACTGTATTCGATAGCTCTGTATCTCGCGGTCAACCTGCTGAATTCCCTGTTACAGGTGTAATCAAAGGTTGGGTAGAGGCACTACAACTAATGCCTGTTGGCTCTAAGTGGAAGCTATACGTACCACAAGATCTTGCGTACGGTGAGCGTGGCGCTGGTGCGGCTATCCCTCCATTTGCAGCTTTAGTTTTCGAAGTAGAACTATTAGATATTATCTAATTGAAACCATTTTCAATTATGATTAAATAAAACGGCGCACTAGCGCCGTTTTTTTGTCTAAACTGAATAGACTTTCTCACCTCTGAACCTTTCACTCTGATAGCCTTTAAAAATAAAATCACTTTTAAAAAACGCTCAACCTTTGGAGGTACTATGCGTAAAACACTCCTAACTCTAGCACTCCTATCAATCAACATTGGTAGTGCGCACGCATTCTTAGATTCAGTCACTCAAAAAAGTAAAGAAAGTGGCCTGATGGACATGGTCGGCAGCAGCTTGAACACCGAGTCATCTCCATTAACAGACATGCTAACTAGCCAATTACCAGTATCCACTGAGCAAGCAGCCGGAGGCAGTGGTGCGCTACTCGCTTTGGCTCAAAGCCAGCTTTCGCAAGAAAATAGTAGTGAATTACAGTCTTTGATTCCTGGACTTTCAAACTTGCAAGGAGCACAAAGCTTACTAGGAAATATTGAGAATATCAGTGCAGTAAAAAGTGCATTCGATACGTTAGGTTTAGACCCATCTATGATCAGTCAGTTTGCTCCAGTAATCTTGGATTACTTGAACAAGCAAGGCGCTAGCGAAGGGCTTCTAAGTTCGTTGGGCGGGTTGTGGAATACTAGTAAATAAGCGCAAGTGATAATCACTTTTTAAATTGCCAGTCTGCATGGGTTGAAATAAATGCAGGCTGGATATAAAGGTTTACTGAATTACAGATACAAAAAAGCCGAGCTAATGCTCGGCTTTCTCGTTCTTACGAACTGATTACTCAGCAGCTTCTTCAGCAGCTGGGCGATCTACAAGCTCAATGTAAGCCATTGGAGCTTTATCACCAGCACGGAAGCCAGCTTTTAGGATACGAGTGTAACCGCCCTGACGAGCAGCAAAACGTGGACCTAGTTCGTTAAATAGTTTTGCAACTACTTCGTTGTCACGAGTACGTGCAAATGCTAGACGACGGTTAGCAACACTGTCAGTCTTAGCTAGTGTAATCAAAGGCTCAACTACGCGACGTAGCTCTTTTGCTTTTGGCAAAGTAGTCTTGATAACTTCATGACGTACTAGAGAGCTAGCCATGTTGCTGAACATCGCTTTGCGATGTGAGCTGTTGCGGTTGAGTTGACGACCACTCTTACGATGGCGCATGACCTAATCCTTCTAACTAGTATCGATTAATCTTCAGCGATTGATGCAGGTGGCCAGTTTTCTAGGCGCATGCCCAGAGACAGACCACGTGACGCAAGTACGTCTTTAATCTCAGTAAGAGATTTTTTACCAAGGTTAGGCGTTTTAAGTAGCTCAACCTCAGTACGTTGTACTAGATCACCGATGTAGTGAATCGCTTCTGCTTTCAGACAGTTAGCAGAGCGAACTGTTAGTTCAAGATCGTCTACAGGACGCAGTAGGATCGGATCGAATTCTGGCTTCTCTTCCTTCTCCTCAGGAACTCGTACATCACGAAGATCTACGAATGCATCCAATTGTTCAGCTAGGATTGTAGCTGCACGACGGATTGCTTCCTCAGGTTCTAGAGTACCGTTTGTTTCCATATCGATAACAAGCTTGTCTAGATCAGTACGCTGTTCTACACGAGCTGCTTCTACAGCGTAGGCAATTTTGTCTACTGGGCTGTAAGTAGCATCTACTAGTAGGCGACCGATAGGACGCTCGTCTTCTTCGTTATGGATACGCGCAGAAGCTGGAACATAACCACGACCACGTTCAACTTTGATACGCATTGCGATCTCAGCGTTGTCATCCGTTAGGTGACAAATTACGTGTTCAGGGTTAGCGATCTCTACATCACCATCATGGGTGATGTCACCTGCAACCACAGGGCCCGAGCCTGATTTGTTCAAAGTAATGAACACTTCATCTTTGCCTTCGGCAACGCGCACAGCCAAACCTTTAAGGTTTAGAAGAATTTCAAGAATATCTTCTTGAACGCCTTCTTTCGTGCTGTACTCATGAAGTACGCCTTCAATTTCTACTTCTGTTACAGCACAACCTGGCATAGAAGATAGAAGGATGCGGCGAAGTGCATTACCCAGAGTATGACCAAAGCCACGCTCTAATGGCTCAAGAGTTACTTTTGCGTGAGTCGAGCTGATTTGTTCGATGTCAACTAGACGTGGCTTAAGAAATTCTGTTACAGAACCCTGCATTGTGTCCTCTCTTTAGTTTAAACCTTACTTAGAGTAAAGCTCGACGATCAATTGTTCGTTGATGTCAGCTGATAGATCAGAACGCTCAGGCATACGCTTGAATGTACCTTCCATCTTGCCACCATCTACTTCAATCCAAGTTGGTTTTTCACGTTGTTCAGCAACTTCTAGAGCTGCTTTGATACGAGCTTGCTGTTTAGCTTTCTCGCGAATAGAAACAACGTCATTAGCCGCTACTTTGAAAGAAGGAACGTTTACAACTTTACCGTTTACTAGGATAGCTTTGTGGCTAACTAGCTGACGTGCTTCTGCGCGAGTTGCGCCAAAGCCCATGCGGTAAACTACGTTATCAAGACGACCTTCAAGAAGCTGAAGTAGGTTTTCACCAGTGTTGCCTTTTAGGCGAGCAGCTTCTTTGTAGTAGTTACGGAATTGTTTTTCTAGAACGCCGTACATACGACGTACTTTTTGCTTCTCACGAAGCTGAACGCCATACTCAGATAGACGACCGCGACGAGCGCCGTGTACACCTGGTGCGTTATCAATTTTACACTTGGTATCGATCGCGCGAACACCAGACTTAAGGAATAAGTCAGTGCCTTCACGACGGCTAAGCTTCAGCTTAGGACCCAAATATCTTGCCATGATTCTTCTCCAATTGTCCTAGAAACGTTATACGCGACGTTTCTTAGGTGGACGACAACCGTTATGAGGGATTGGTGTAGCATCAACGATGTTTGTGATGCGGAAACCAGCGGCGTTTAGTGCACGAACAGTAGATTCGCGACCTGGACCAGGACCCTTAACCATAACTTCCAAGTTCTTTAGGCCGTATTCTTTAGCCATTTCAGCACAACGCTCAGCAGCAACCTGTGCAGCGAACGGAGTAGACTTACGAGAACCACGGAAACCAGAACCACCTGCAGTAGCCCATGCAAGAGCGTTACCTTGACGGTCAGTAATGGTTACGATTGTGTTATTGAAAGAAGCATGGATGTGCGCAACGCCATCTGCAACTTGCTTGCGTACGCGCTTACGAGCGCGAGTTGGTTGTTTAGCCATTGTACTCTACCTTCCCGATTATTTCTTGATCGGCTTACGCGGACCCTTACGGGTGCGAGCGTTGGTTTTAGTACGCTGTCCACGTAGTGGTAGACTGCGACGATGACGAAGACCACGGTAACAGCCAAGGTCCATAAGACGCTTGATGTTCATAGATACTTCACGACGTAGATCACCTTCTACAGTGTACTTAGCTACACCATCACGCAGTTGATCGATCTGCTCTTCAGTTAGTTCACTGATCTTAACATTTTCAGCAATACCCACTTCAGCTAGGATAGCTTGAGAGCGAGTTTTACCGATGCCGTAGATCGCTGTTAGAGCGATTACTGCATGTTTCTGATCAGGAATGTTAATGCCTGCTATACGGGCCATTATTCACTCCTAAGTGTTTCTATAAAAGAATTAGCCGCAGCAAAGCCCGTTATGGATACGCTGCGGAATACTACTTCTTTTGCACGCAAAAGGTAGGCCGAGGAATATACTCGACCCAACCTTCATTTTCAAGTAAAAATTTCTGCTAATTAGCCTTGGCGCTGTTTGTGCTTTGGCTCACTGCAAATCACGCGAACGACACCGTTACGCTTGATTACTTTACAGTTACGGCAGATTTTTTTAACGGAAGCACGAACTTTCATTGCTAAACTCCGTAAATGAAACTGAGTCTACCGCCGGATTAACGGCCGTAGCCTTTCAGATTCGCTTTCTTCAACACAGAATCATACTGTTGAGACATCAGATGAGTCTGTACCTGTGCCATAAAGTCCATAATTACAACAACTACGATTAGTAGCGATGTACCGCCGAAGTAGAAACGTACGTTCCACGCGACCATCATGAACTCGGGAATCAGACAGATAAAGGTAATGTACAGTGCACCAGCAAGGGTTAAACGTGTCATTACTTTATCAATGTATTTCGCTGTCTGCTCACCTGGGCGGATACCGGGTACGAATGCACCAGACTTCTTCAAGTTATCTGCTGTTTCACGCGGGTTGAAAACCAACGCAGTGTAGAAGAAACAGAAGAAGATAATTGCTGCTGCATAAAGCATTACATACAACGGTTGACCAGGGCTAAGAGCCAAAGACACGTCAGTTAACCAACCGAACGCGCTGCTCTCACCGTTTTGACCAAACCACTGAGCCAATGTTCCTGGGAACAAGATAATACTTGATGCAAAAATCGCTGGAATTACACCTGCCATGTTAATTTTAAGAGGCAAGTGCGAGCTTTGCGCAGCAAACACTTTACGACCTTGTTGACGTTTCGCATAGTTAACGACGATTCGGCGTTGACCACGTTCCATGAAAACAACGAAGTAAATTACTGCAAAAGCTAATACCGCGATTAGCAACAGAAGAAGTACATGCAATTCACCTTGACGCGCTTGCTCGATTGTTTGACCGATTGCAGAAGGCAATCCAGCAACAATACCTGCAAAAATCAGTATCGAAATACCGTTACCAATTCCGCGCTCTGTAATTTGTTCACCTAACCACATCAAGAACATGGTACCGGTTACTAAACTTACGGTAGCAATTAGCGTAAACATGGTTTGGTTGATAACAACCAGATTGTCGACCATGTTTGGTAGGCCAGTTGCAATACCTATAGCTTGGAAGGTTGCAAGTACAAGCGTGCCGTAGCGTGTGTATTGGCTTATCTTACGACGGCCTGCTTCACCCTCTTTTTTGAGTTCAGCTAACGCTGGATGAACTACAGTTAGCAATTGGACAACAATAGATGCCGAAATATACGGCATGATGCCCAATGCTAATATAGATGCACGCTCAAGAGCACCACCGGAGAACATGTTAAACATTTCAACGATGGTACCTTTTTGCTGTTCGAACAAATCGGCAAGTACAGCAGCGTCAATACCAGGAATCGGCACAAAAGAGCCGGCTCGGAATACTAAAAGTGCACCAATTACGAATAACAAGCGCGACTTTAGTTCACTTAAGCCGCTCTGAGCACTACGAAAATCTTGTCCTGGTTTCTTAGCCATCTGTACCTCGTTCCTCGAGATTATTCCTCGATTTTACCGCCTGCAGCTTCGATTGCAGCTTTAGCGCCTTTAGTCACACGTAGACCTTTAACAGTCACTGCTTTGTTGATTTCACCAGAAAGAACAACTTTTACAAATTCGATGTTCTTAGTGATGATGTTAGCAGCTTTAAGACTGTTTAGATCAACTACGTCACCAGAAACTTTCGCTAGCTCAGCTAGACGAACTTCAGCAGACACTAGGCTCTTACGAGAAGTGAAACCGAATTTTGGTAGACGTTGTTTCAGAGGCATCTGACCGCCTTCGAAACCTGGACGAACACTGCCGCCAGAACGTGATTTTTGACCTTTGTGACCACGGCCACCAGTTTTACCTAGGCCTGAACCGATACCACGACCTACTCGCTTCGCAGAAGTTTTCGCGCCAGCAGCCGGTGCTAGAGTATTCAAACGCATTCTGATTACTCCTCAACTTTAACCATGTAGTAAACCTTGTTGATCATACCGCGAATACACGGAGTATCTTCAAGTTCTACTGTGTGGTTGATTTTACGAAGACCTAGACCGCGCAAAGTAGCTTTGTGCTTTGGCAGACGACCAATTGAGCTTTTAGTTTGAGTTACTTTAATAGTTGCCATGGTGTTCTTACTCCGAAATAGATTCAACAGTTAGACCACGTTTAGCAGCAACCATTTCTGGTGACTTCATGCTACCTAGTGCATCGATCGTTGCACGAACGATGTTGATAGGGTTCGTAGAACCGTACGCTTTAGATAGTACGTTGTGTACACCAGCAACTTCTAGTACTGCACGCATCGCACCACCTGCGATAACACCAGTACCTTCTGCAGCAGGCTGCATGTAAACTTTAGAGCCCGAATGGCGACCTTTCACTGGGTGGTGAAGAGTGCCTTCGTTTAGAGCGATCGTAGTCATGTTACGACGCGCTTTTTCCATTGCTTTTTGAATCGCTGCAGGTACTTCACGAGCTTTGCCGTAACCGAAACCTACACGACCGTTACCGTCACCAACTACTGTTAGTGCAGTGAAGCTCATGATTCGACCACCTTTAACCGTTTTAGAAACACGGTTAACTGCGATTAGCTTTTCTTGCAAATCATTCGCTTGAACTTGTTGTTCTTTAGCCATCTTCCAACCCTACCTTAGAATTTCAGACCAGCTTCGCGAGCAGATTCTGCTAGCGCCGCTACTCGACCGTGGTATTGGAAACCAGAACGATCAAATGCAACTGCAGTTACGCCCTTCTCTAGAGCGCGCTCAGCAATAGCTTTACCCACTGCTTTAGCTGCATCAACGTTACCAGTGTATTTCACTTGCTCACGGATCGCTTTTTCTACAGTAGAAGCTGCTGCGATAACCTCAGAGCCGTTAGCCGCGATAACCTGTGCGTACACGTGACGAGGAGTACGGTGTACAACTAGGCGAGTCGCACCCAGTTCTGCAATCTTACGACGTGCACGTGTAGCACGACGGATGCGAGATGCTTTCTTATCCATAGTGTTACCTTACTTCTTCTTAGCTTCTTTAGTACGCACATTTTCATCTGCGTAACGAACACCTTTGCCTTTGTATGGCTCAGGCTCACGGTAAGAACGAATGTCAGCCGCAACTTGACCAACTAGTTGCTTGTCAGCACCAGTGATCACGATTTCAGTTTGGCTTGGACATTCAGCTTTAATACCCGCTGGCAACTCGTGCTCAACTGGGTGTGAGAAGCCTAGTGTTAGACCTACAGCGTTGCCTTTGATAGCAGCACGGTAACCTACACCTTTAAGAGTTAGCTTCTTAGTAAAGCCTTCAGTAACACCAACAACCATGTTGTTAACTAGAGCGCGAGCAGTACCTGCTTGAGCCCATGCGTTAGCAACACCTTCTTTAGGACCGAAAGTCAGGTTATTTTCTTCCTGAGCGATTACAACTGCGTTGTTAAGAACGCGAGTTAGTTCGCCTTTCGCACCTTTTACAGTGATTTCTTGGCCGTTTAGTTTCACCTCTACGCCAGCTGGAATAGCGACAGGTGCTTTTGCAACACGAGACATAGTCTACTCCTTATTAAGCTACGTAAGCGATGATTTCACCACCAAGACCTGCTTTACGTGCAGCGCGGTCTGACATAAGACCCTTGGAAGTAGAAACGATAGCAATACCAAGACCACCCATTACAGAAGGAAGTTCATCTTTCTTCTTGTAAACACGTAGACCTGGACGAGAAACACGTTTAAGTTGCTCGATTACTGGTTTAGCTTGGAAGTACTTAAGTGTAACTTCTAGCTCAGGTTTTGCTTCGCCTTCAACAGCGAAGTCAACGATGTAACCTTCAGCTTTTAGTAGTGCAGCAATTGCAACTTTAAGCTTTGAAGAAGGCATTTTTACAGCAACTTTGTTTGCTGCCTGACCGTTACGAACGCGGGTCAGCATATCCGAAATCGGATCTTGCATGCTCATATGATTTACTCCAAATGATTAAGTGGCAATTACCAGCTAGCCTTACGAAGACCCGGAATCTCGCCTTTCATGCAAGCTTCACGAACCTTAATACGGCTTAGACCGAACTTACGTAGGTAACCGTGTGGACGACCAGTTTGGTTGCAACGGTTGCGCTGACGTGATGCACTTGAATCACGTGGAAGAGATTGCAGTGTAAGAACCGCGTTCCAACGATCTTCTTCAGATGCGTTTACATCGCTGATGATAGCTTTTAGCGCTGCACGCTTTTCAGCGAACTTAGCTACTAGCTTCGCACGTTTTGCTTCACGTGCTTTCATTGAATTTTTAGCCATAACAGTAACCCTTCACCTTACTTACGGAATGGGAAGTTAAAGGCAGCCAGCAGAGCACGGCCTTCCTCATCAGTACCAGCAGACGTCGTAATAGTGATGTCTAGACCGCGTACTCGATCAACTTTATCAAAGTCGATTTCCGGGAAGATGATTTGCTCGCGAACGCCCATGCTGTAGTTACCGCGACCGTCAAAAGACTTAGCGCTAACACCACGGAAGTCACGTACACGTGGAAGAGCGATGTTAATTAAACGCTCAAGAAAATCCCACATACGTTCGCCACGCAAGGTTACTTTACAACCGATAGGGTAGCCTTCACGGATTTTGAAACCTGCAACAGATTTGCGCGCTTTTGTGATAAGTGGCTTTTGACCAGAGATCGTTGCCATATCAGACGCTGCATTTTCTAGCAGTTTCTTATCGTTGATTGCTTCACCAACACCCATGTTTAGGGTGATTTTCTCGATTCTAGGGACTTGCATGACGCTTGTGTAACCGAACTGTTTGGTCAGTTCAGCGACTACAGACGACTTGTAGTAATCATGCAGTTTCGCCATAGTAGAACTCCAAATTACTTCTATTAGTTAGAAACGGTTTCGCCGTTAGACTTGAAGAAACGAACTTTTTTGCCGTCTTCAAAACGGAAACCGATACGGTCAGCTTTACCAGTAGCTGCGTTAAAGATAGCCACGTTAGAAACGTCGATAGCTGCTTCTTGCTCTACGATACCGCCTTGGATACCCATAGCTGGAACAGGTTTCTGATGTTTCTTAACTAGGTTGATACCTTCAACGATAACTTTACCAGTTGCTAGAACCTTAGTTACTTTACCTTTCTTGCCTTTGTCTTTACCAGCAAGAACGATTACTTCGTCATTACGACGGATTTTAGCTGCCATTTCTACGTGCTCCTTACAGAACTTCTGGAGCCAGTGAAACGATCTTCATGAACTTATCGCCACGAAGTTCGCGTGTCACAGGACCAAAGATACGTGTACCGATTGGTTGCTCAGTATTGTCGTTTAGCAATACGCAAGCATTTCGGTCGAAGCGAATGACAGAACCGTCAGGACGACGTACGCCTTTACGGGTGCGCACTACCACCGCCTTCAGAACATCACCTTTTTTAACTTTACCGCGAGGGATTGCTTCCTTCACAGTAACTTTGATGACGTCACCGATATGTGCATAACGGCGGTGAGAGCCACCCAGAACCTTAATACACATTACGCTGCGTGCGCCTGAGTTATCAGCTGCGTCCAGCATACTTTGCATTTGGATCATGTTAGTGCTCCGCTAAATATTAATAACTAGACCCATCACGGGTCGGGCTGCCTCTTTAAAAGGGACGCGAATTGTACCACCCTTTTTTGTGATTGGGTAGTCAAAAAATAAACGGCTCCAAAAATATTTTGGAGCCGCTTTAGTTTCATAGAATTAACGAGATTAAATCTTCGCCTTTTCTAGAACTTTTACCAAAGTCCAAGACTTAGTCTTAGACAGTGGACGACACTCTGCGATTTCAACTGTGTCGCCTAGGCCACACTCGTTGTTCTCGTCATGTGCGTGTACTTTAGTCGTACGTTTTACGTATTTACCGTAGATTGGGTGTTTTACGAAACGTTCGATAGCAACAGTGATAGACTTGTCCATCTTGTCGCTAACAACACGACCTTGTTGAGTACGTTTTACTTCGCTCATTATGCGCCTGCCTTCTCAGTCAAAACAGTTTTCACACGTGCGATATCACGGCGTACAGCTTTCAGAGTATGAGTTTGCTGTAGTTGACCAGTCGCAGCTTGCATGCGCAAGTTGAACTGTTCGCGTAGCAAATTCATTAGCTCAGCGTTAAGCTCTTCAACGCTTTTCTCGCGTAGATCTTGTGCTTTCATCACATCACCTGCTTAGTTACAAATGTAGTTTTGAAAGGCAGTTTACGTGCCGCAAGACGGAACGCTTCACGTGCCAATTCTTCAGGTACACCACCCATTTCGTACATAACCTTACCAGGTTGGATTTGGGCTACCCAGTACTCAACGTTACCTTTACCCTTACCTTGACGAACTTCAAGTGGTTTTTCTGTGATTGGTTTGTCTGGGAACACACGGATCCAGATTTTACCTTGACGCTTAACGTGACGTGTCATTGCACGACGTGCCGCTTCGATTTGACGAGCAGTTAGACGACCACGGCCAACAGCTTTAAGACCGAATTCGCCGAAGCTTACATCAGTACCTTTAGCTAGACCACGGTTACGACCAGTCTGAACCTTACGGAACTTAGTACGTTTAGGTTGTAGCATCTGTCGACTCCTTACTTACGGCCTTTACGCTGCTTCTTAGGCTTGTCGCCTTTAGGCTCTACAGCGTTAGCTGCTGGCATACCACCTAGGATTTCACCTTTGAAGATCCAAGTTTTAATGCCGATCACACCGTATTGAGTGTGAGCCGAAGAAGTTGCGTAATCAATGTCAGCACGTAGAGTGTGTAGAGGCACACGGCCTTCACGGTACCACTCTGAACGTGCGATTTCAGCGCCGCCTAGACGACCGCTTACTTCCACTTTGATACCTTTAGCGCCTAGGCGCATAGCGTTTTGTACTGCGCGCTTCATAGCACGACGGAACATAACACGACGCTCTAGCTGAGACGCGATGCTGTCACCAACAAGTTGCGCATCTAGTTCAGGCTTACGTACTTCAGCGATGTTAATTTGCGCTGGTACACCTGCAATTTTAGCTACAGCTGCGCGTAGCTTCTCAACGTCTTCACCTTTCTTACCGATAACAACGCCTGGACGAGCAGTGTGAATAGTCACACGGATGCTCTTAGCAGGACGCTCGATAACGATACGTGATAGAGACGCTTTTTTCAGTTCACTTGTAAGGAACTGACGTACCTTGAAGTCGCCGTCTAGGTTGTCAGCGAAATCTTTGGTGTTAGCAAACCATGTAGCATTCCAAGGCTTAACGATGCCTAGACGAATACCATTTGGATGTACTTTTTGACCCATTGCTTACTCTCCTAGTCTCTAGCGATCTGCTACAACAACAGTGATGTGGCTTGAACGCTTCAAGATACGATCCGCACGACCTTTAGCACGAGGCATAATACGCTTCATGGTTGGGCCTTCATCTACAAAGATTTTTGCGACATTCAGATCGTCAATATCTGCACCTTCGTTGTGCTCCGCGTTAGCGATAGCAGACTCTAGAACTTTCTTAACTAGTGCAGCAGCTTTTTTGTTGCTGAACGTTAGGATTTCTAGAGCTTGGTCAACAGATTTACCACGGATTAGATCCGCAACTAAGCGAGCTTTCTGAGGCGAAATGCGAGCAAAGTTATGTTTAGCAATTGCTTCCATTATCTACTCCTTAGCGCTTCTTAGCTTTCTTATCCGCAGCGTGACCGCGGTAAGTACGTGTTGGTGCGAATTCACCCAGTTTGTGACCGATCATTTCATCAGTTACAAATACTGGTACGTGCTGACGACCATTATGGACAGCGATGGTCAAACCGATCATCGTAGGGATGATCATTGAACGACGGGACCAAGTCTTAATAGGCTTTTTGTCTCCGCTTTCCACCGCTTTCTCTACCTTCTTCAGCAAGTGTAGGTCAATAAAAGGACCTTTCTTGAGAGAACGTGGCATGGCGATTCCTCTTTATATAGATTACTTGTTACGACGACGTACGATGTACTTGTCAGTGCGTTTGTTCTTACGAGTCTTGAAGCCTTTAGTAGGCATACCCCAAGGAGATACTGGGTGACGACCACCAGAAGTACGGCCTTCACCACCACCATGTGGGTGGTCAATCGGGTTCATTACAACACCACGAACCGTTGGACGGATACCGCGATGACGTGATGCACCTGCTTTACCAAGTTCACGTAGCATGTGCTCAGAGTTACCAACTTCACCGATTGTTGCACGGCCTTCAGAAAGAACTTTGCGCATCTCGCCAGAACGTAGACGGATAGTTACGTACGCACCGTCGCGAGCAACGATTTGAGCGTAAGCACCAGCCGAACGAGCTAGCTGACCACCTTTACCAGGCTTAAGTTCAACGTTATGTACTGTTGAACCTACTGGGATATTACGCATTGGTAGAGTGTTACCAGCTTTGATTGGTGCATCAACACCAGACTGAATAACATCACCAGCTACAACACCTTTAGGTGCTAGGATGTAGCGACGCTCACCGTCTTTGTAAAGAACTAGAGCAATGTTTGCGCTACGGTTTGGATCGTATTCAAGACGCTCAACTGTCGCTGGAATACCATCTTTAGTACGTTTGAAGTCAACTACACGGTAGTGATGCTTGTGACCACCGCCGATGTGACGTACTGTGATACGACCCTTGTTGTTACGACCACCGTTCTTAGAGTTTTTCTCTAGAAGAGGTGCGTATGGCTTGCCCTTGTGTAGGTCAGCGTTAACAACTTTAACAACGTGACGACGACCAGGGGAAGTCGGCTTACATTTAACAATAGCCATTTTTAACTACTCCTGTTATTCCGCGCCGCCAACGAAGTCAAGATCTTGACCTTCTTTCAAAGTAACGTACGCTTTCTTAACGTCGCTGCGGCGACCTTGGCGTAGACCTTGACGTTTGGTCTTACCCTTAGTGATAAGAGTATTTACAGACTTAACTTCAACTTCAAATAGCTTTTCTACAGCTGCTTTGATCTCTTTTTTAGTCGCATCTTTAGCTACTTTGAAAACGATAGTGTTCGCTTTCTCAGCTGCCATAGTTGCTTTTTCAGAGATGTGCGGTGCACGTAGAACTTTTAGGATACGCTCTTCAGTGATCATGCTAGCATTTCCTCTACTTGCTTAACTGCTTCTGCAGTCATTACAACTTTGTCAAACGCGATTAGAGATACTGGATCGATACCAGCAACATCACGTGCGTCAACTTTGTATAGGTTACGAGCAGCTAGGAATAGATTCTCATCTACTTCGCTAGTCACGATTAGAGCGTCAGTTAGCTCAAGCTCTTTAAGCTTAGCAACTAGCTCTTTAGTCTTTGGTGCTTCAACTGAGAAGTTATCAACAACGATTAGACGCTCTTGACGAACAAGCTCAGAAAGAATGCTCTTCATAGCACCACGGTACATTTTTTTGTTTACTTTTTGGCTGTGATCTTGTGGTTTCGCAGCAAAAGTAACACCACCTGTACGCCAGATTGGGCTACGGATTGTACCAGCACGCGCACGGCCAGTACCTTTTTGACGCCATGGCTTAGCGCCACCGCCAGAAACTTCTGAACGTGTTTTTTGAGCACGAGTACCTTGACGAGCACCTGCTGCGTACGCAACAACTACTTGGTGTACAAGAGCTTCGTTAAACTCACGTCCGAAAGTAGTTTCGGAAACAGTTAGTGCATCGGCACCTTTAACCATTAGTTCCATTACTTACTCCTGAGACGTTATGCTTTAACAGCTGGTTTAACGATCACGTTGCCGCCAGTTGCGCCTGGGACTGCACCTTTAATAAGAAGCAGGTTGCGCTCAGCGTCAACACGTACGATCTCTAGGTTTTGAGTCGTTACACGCTCAGCACCCATGTGACCTGCCATTTTCTTGCCTTTAAATACGCGACCTGGAGTCTGACATTGACCGATAGAACCAGGAGCACGGTGAGACAATGAGTTACCGTGAGTCATATCTTGAGTACGGAAGTTCCAACGCTTAACAGCGCCTTGGAAACCTTTACCCTTAGATGTACCAGTAACGTCTACTTTCTTAGTTTCGTTGAATAGTTCAACAGTTAGTTCTGAACCAACTTCGAACTCTTCGCCGTTTTCTAAACGGAATTCCCAAAGACCGCGACCAGCTTCAACGCCAGCTTTAGCAAAGTGACCTGCTTCAGCTTTGTTTACACGGTTAGCTTTCTTAGAACCAGCTGTAACCTGGATTGCTGCGTAGCCGTCAGTTTCAAGAGTTTTCACTTGAGAAACACGGTTAGCTTCAACCTCAACAACTGTTACTGGGATAGAAACGCCTTCTTCAGTAAATACGCGGGTCATGCCCACTTTACGACCGATTAGACCAATCATACTTCTAATCTCCCTTAACCTAGGCTAATTTGAACGTCAACGCCCGCAGCAAGGTCTAGACGCATTAGAGCATCAACAGTCTTGTCTGTTGGCTCAACGATGTCGATTAGACGCTTGTGAGTACGGATTTCGTACTGGTCACGTGCTTTCTTGTTAACGTGTGGAGAGATAAGAACTGTGAAACGCTCTTTACGAGTTGGCAGTGGGATTGGACCACGAACCTGTGCGCCAGTGCGCTTAGCTGTTTCAACGATTTCCGCTGTAGAAGCATCGATTAGTTTGTAATCGAAAGCTTTTAGGCGGATACGGATACGTTGGTTCTGCATGAGACAGAGCTCCAAATTTAATAAATTACACAAACAATATCGCCACTCAAACTCGTCAAGACGAGAGAATGCCGATTGATTTATGTGAAACCGTAGCATCCAAGATTAGGACGCATTGTCAGTTAATTTTCGATTAACTATCCCTATATGCCAAAGTCACCTTTGAGGATAGTTTTTCCGAAGAAAAGATAGCTAATTGTATTAACCGCGAACATAAGCTGAGTATACATTACCTCGCAAATCCTTAGATTTGCTCGTTCCTCACTGCTCATTGGTTCACAACTGGCTTAACCAGTGCGCTGCATTATACAGATCACACTTTAGGTTGCAAGCGCTGAGTGAAAAATAATCGGGAATATTCCAAACCCCATACATTCCTCTTCGCTTGGTAGCCATTAAAACAAAAAGGACGCCGAAGCGTCCTTTTCTAAACTGTAATCGTAATAGCGGCTGCTATTATTTCTTACCGCTTGATAGTGCACCGAAACGCTTGTTGAAGCGATCAACACGGCCGCCTGTATCAACGATACGTTGCTTACCAGTGTAGAATGGGTGACACTTGTCACATACGTCTAGGTGGATAGACTCTTTACCTAGAGTAGAGTTGAACTCAAAAGAGTTGCCGCAAGAACAAGTCGCTTTTACTGCTTTGTATTCTGGGTGGATACCAGCTTTCATGGGATAACCTCAATAGTAGGCCGTGTCGCTATACGAATCTAAGCCGCACACCACACGCAATTAATAATAAAATGGGATACCGCATCAACTAATTGCCGAAGCCATATCTCAAGGCGCGATATAGTAAAGAATCACATTGCTCGGATCAACACATTTGGCAACTTTTTCGCCACTTTTTTAGCCAGACTAATCATAGAGGCACGATTCACGCTGAATCGCATTGCTTTACTCGAATTTCCATACCGATTTTAATAGACTCTCATTTCCTTTCCCTCTTTTTTAATAGCTAAGAATTTATGCGTCCAACCATTGCTAGAGTGGCATTACCCGTTCCGCTCGACAAACAATTTGATTACGCCATTCCGGGGCACCTGTTTCCGATCATTGGTGGACGCGTTTCCGTACCTTTTGGACGCCAAACCTTAGTTGGCATCGTCACCGCGATGGTTAATCACTCGGACTTTCCCAAAGATCAACTCAAGCCAATCAAAGCAGTTCTTGATTCTCAGCCGATATGGTCTGAAAAGCTTTATTCGTTGCTGACTTGGTGCAGCCAGTTCTACCAATACCCACTTGGAGATACGCTACACAATGCGATGCCAGCAGCTCTACGTAAAGGAAAGCCTGCAGATTTTGCGACGCTACAAGAGTGGCAAATTACCGAATCCGGTAAAGACAAGCTGATGCAAGGGCTTGATCGTCGAGCGGTCAAACAACAGAAGGTCTTGCAAATGTTGGTTAACGGCGCTTTGCCTCACCAGGAATTTGTCGACCAAGAGATAGCCTCAACAGTACTAAAGTCTTTAGAAGAGAAAGGCTGGATTGAACGTATCGAGAAGAAGCCTGCAATCACCCAGTGGGGACAGCACGTTGAATGCGACGTCGAAAAGCCAAAGCTCAACCACGAACAAGCGCTGGCTATTGCGAGTGTAAATAGCCAAACAGGTTTTGCCTCCTATTTATTAGAAGGCGTCACGGGATCAGGTAAGACAGAAGTGTACCTCAACCTTATCAAGCCAGTTTTAGAGCAAGGGAAACAAGCCTTGGTTTTAGTACCAGAGATTGGCTTAACGCCCCAAACCATCAACCGCTTTAAACGCCGTTTTAATGTGCCAGTTGACGTCATCCACTCCGGGTTAAACGAGACGGAGCGTCTGAATGCGTGGCTTTCTGCACGCGACAAAGCGGCCGGAATCATTATCGGCACACGCTCTGCCCTACTCGCGCCTTTTGCTGATCTCGGGATTATCATTGTGGACGAGGAACATGACACCTCTTACAAACAGCAAGATAGCTTGCGTTATCATGCACGCGATGTTGCTGTAATGCGCGCTCATAAAGAACAAGTTCCGATTGTTCTGGGCTCAGCCACACCTGCACTGGAGACATTGCACAATGCCTTGTCAGGCAAGTATCACCATTTAACACTAACCCAACGAGCTGGCTCTGCCGTGCCAACCACCAATAAAGTGTTAGATGTAAAAGGTCAGTATTTAGAAAGTGGCTTATCTGCCCAACTGATTGCCGAGATGCGCAAACATTTAAAAGCTGGCAATCAAGTAATGTTGTTTCTTAACCGCCGAGGCTTTTCGCCCGCTTTGATGTGCCATGAATGCGGTTGGATTGCAGAATGTAAACGCTGTGATGCGTACTACACGTTCCACCATTACAGCAACGAAATACGCTGCCATCACTGCGGCTCACAACAACCGGTAATTCATCAGTGTCAGGGGTGTGGTTCAACTCAACTGGTTACCGTCGGCGTAGGAACGGAACAACTCGAACAACAATTGGCTCAGTTATTTCCAGAATACAACGCCATTCGCATCGACAGAGACAGCACACGCCGCAAAGGTAGTTTGGAAGATGCCCTTGAATCGATTCGTAAAGGTGAACATCAAATTCTGATTGGCACCCAAATGCTGGCTAAGGGGCACCATTTTCCAAATGTAACGCTCGTTGCTCTTTTGGATGTTGATGGCTCTCTCTATAGTAGTGACTTCCGCGCTTCCGAGCGACTAGCGCAGTTGTTTATTCAAGTCGCAGGTCGTGCCGGCCGCGCAAGTAAACCTGGCGAGGTTATCCTACAAACCCACCATCCTGAGCACAGCTTGCTGCAGGCCCTACTTCAAAAAGACTATCGCCACTTTGCTATGACTGCTCTGGAAGAACGCAAACTGGCTCAGCTTCCGCCTTATAGTTTCTTGACTCTGTTTAAAGCAGAGGCGAACCAAAGTGAGGTAGTTGAAGACTTCCTGCGTCAGGTTCGCTTTACGTTAGAGTCACACCCTCTGTTCGATGATTCCTGCATGGTGTTAGGCCCTACTCCTTCACCTTTGGCCAAGCGGGCTGGTAAATACCGTTGGCAACTATTACTGCAAACTCAGCATCGTTCATTGATGCAAAAGTTATTAACCAGTGCCAAACCTGCTATTGAGTTGTTGCCAAATGCTAAGAAAGTGCGCTGGAATTTAGACATAGAACCACAAGATCTCAGCTAGCAAACGTTTAACTATGTAATGAATTACCATTTAATGTGACCAGAATCACACCAAGATTACAATTTTTGTTAAACAGACCGTAACTTTCACTTTAGAAATGAATAGACTATCCAAATTAGAAAAGTCTAAAGTGACTTGTTTGCACAGGCTTAGATTAAAACAATGACTATTCCCACAAATTGATATCGCGGTGAAGAATCCATTTTCCCACTCGTTAACACGAACTGAGCGAAGAGCAAATACAGCTCTAACTCGGTTTGATTACTCTGATTTCAAACCGGAATAACGTCATCTTGGCAAAAAATAAATGAGAGGTTAAAAACTATGGCGACAATGAAGGATGTTGCCCAGCTTGCGGGAGTGTCTACGGCTACGGTATCTCGAGCCTTAATGAATCCAGAGAAAGTCTCTTCTTCTACAAGAAAGAGAGTAGAAGATGCCGTACTTGAAGCGGGTTATTCTCCAAACTCATTAGCGCGTAACTTACGTAGAAACGAATCAAAAACCATTGTTACTATCGTTCCCGACATCTGTGATCCTTATTTTTCTGAAATTATTCGCGGTATTGAAGATGCAGCCATGGAACATGGCTATCTAGTCCTGCTGGGCGATAGCGGACAACAGAAGAAACGCGAAAGCTCTTTCGTTAACCTCGTATTTACTAAGCAGGCAGATGGAATGCTACTGCTTGGTACAGATCTACCATTCGATGTCAGTAAGCCAGAGCAAAAGAACTTACCTCCGATGGTAATGGCGTGTGAATTTGCGCCTGAACTCGAGCTTCCGACAGTACATATTGATAACCTGACCTCTGCATTTGAAGCGGTGAATTACCTGACCCAATTAGGTCATAAACGCATTGCTCAAATCTCTGGACCAGATACAGCAATATTGTGTCAGTTCCGCCAGCAAGGCTACCAACAAGCCCTGCGCCGTGCCGGCATCAATAAAGATCCACAATATAGTGTCATTACTGAGTTCTCTTTTGATGGCGGAGCAAAAGCCGTTCGTAAACTGCTCGAATTGCCAGAACCACCAACGGCTATTTTCTGTCACTGTGACACAATGGCCATCGGCGCAATTCAAGAAGCGAAAAAGCTTGGCTTACGAGTACCGCAAGATCTCTCTGTTGTGGGCTTTGATGACATTAACTTCGCTCAGTACTGCGATCCACCGTTGACCACCATCTCTCAACCTCGCTATGAGATTGGTCGACAAGCGATGCTAATGATGCTCGAGATGTTAAAAGGCCACGACGTGCATTCAGGCTCGCGTCTGCTTGAAACTAATCTCGTCATTCGTGGAAGTGCAGCGCCACCACAGCGCCCTTAACCTAAAGATTAGGTATTCATCCCCAAAGCGGTGCTAAGGCGCCGCTTTTTTATTTACCCCTCCTGCTTTTTGTGTATCCCTGAATAAATGTAAGTGGGAACGGAAACACACTCTTACACTCGGGCGTTGTCGCGCTTTAGCTATCAAGATTCTATCAATAGGGTGTTTTCTCAACTCGTTCTGGATTAACATATTTGCAAGAATCCTTGATGACCAGAAATAACCGTGGCAAATAGAGATTATGTAAGACGGGGGCGAGGCGCCCCAAAAAAGTCGACAAAAAAACAGCCGCCGAGAAGAAAAAAACCTTGGCGCAGTGGCCTGCTCGCTATCTTGCTCGTGGGCGGTTTTGGCTATGGTCTTTACCTTTTGAGTAGCGACCCAGAACCTAAACAACCAGTCGTGAAGCAGCCAACAACCACTGTAAGCAAACCAAAGCCGAAAAAAGACTTGCCGCCACCACCAGAAGAAAAATGGGAATATGTTGAGTCACTACCGAAACGTGAAGTTGAAGTTGTGGCCAAAGAAATTGAAGTTTCTAAAATTCCTTACATCATGCAGTGTGGCGCGTACAAAACTCAGGCACAAGCCGAAGAGCGCAAGCTTGCAATCGCGTTCCAAGGGATGTCGAGCAAGATTCGTAAGAAAGAAGGCAGTTCATGGTATCGCGTGGTGCTAGGTCCGTATAAGTTCAAACGTGATGCAGAACGTGACCGTCATAAACTGCAACGCGCGAAAATCGAGCCGTGTGCGATTTGGAAAGAAAATCTTTAAACTCAGGCCCTAGGAGCTAAGATCCTAGGGCCTTTCTTTTTGCCCCCTTGAATCCCCATTTCTCCTCCCCCATATACTGAATTAAATCCAAAGAGAAATAATCAAGAGGTCGACTGTGACTACCATTGTATCTGTACGTCGAAATAATAAAGTCGTCATCGCGGGTGATGGCCAAGTATCTCTAGGCAATACCGTAATGAAAGGTAATGCGCGCAAAGTTCGCCGCCTATACAACAACCAAGTACTAGCGGGCTTTGCCGGCGGTACTGCGGATGCCTTCACCCTTTTTGAGCGCTTCGAAAGCAAACTGCAAATGCACCAAGGTCACCTAACCAAAGCGGCAGTTGAGCTAGCCAAAGACTGGCGTAGCGATCGTGCTTTGCGCAAGCTCGAAGCCTTACTTGCCGTTGCCGACGAAACCGCATCGTTAATCATTACCGGTAATGGTGATGTCGTACAGCCAGAACACGACCTGATTGCGATTGGCTCTGGTGGTGCTTACGCACAAGCTGCCGCAACCGCCCTACTAGAAAACACAGATCTAGATGCTCGTGAGATCGCGGAAAAAGCTCTCAATATCGCGGGTGATATTTGTGTCTTCACTAACCATCACCACACGGTAGAAGAGCTAGACTCAACAGTAGAGCCTGAAAAACCAACCGCGTAATCGTAACGAAGTAAGGAAAGAATATGTCTGAAATGACGCCTCGCGAAATCGTTCATGAATTGAACCGCCACATTATCGGTCAAGAAAAAGCCAAGCGTTCGGTTGCGATTGCACTTCGTAACCGCTGGCGCCGCATGCAGCTTGAAGAAAGCTTGCGTGCCGAAGTGACGCCAAAAAACATCTTGATGATTGGCCCTACTGGTGTTGGTAAGACTGAAATCGCACGACGCCTCGCAAAACTGGCAAATGCCCCTTTCATCAAAGTTGAAGCGACAAAATTCACCGAAGTGGGTTACGTTGGTAAAGAAGTTGAAACCATCATCCGTGACCTAACCGATGTCGCTGTGAAAATGACGCATCAACAAGCGATGGAGAAAGTGAAATTCCGCGCAGAAGAGCAAGCGGAAGAACGCATTCTTGATGCGCTACTGCCACCAGCACGTGATAGCTGGGGTCAAGCAGAGCAAACGGAAGAGTCTTCTCACACTCGCCAGATCTTCCGTAAGAAACTGCGTGAAGGCCAACTAGACGATAAAGAAATTGAAATCGACGTAGCCGCACCACAAATGGGCGTAGAGATCATGGCGCCTCCTGGTATGGAAGAGATGACTAACCAGCTGCAAGGCATGTTCCAAAACCTCGCTGGCGACACTAAGAAAAAACGTAAGCTGAAAATCAAAGACGCAATGAAAGCGTTAGCGGAAGAAGAAGCGGCGAAACTGGTAAACCAAGAAGAGCTAAAAGAAACAGCGATTTTCAACGTTGAAAACAACGGCATCGTATTTATCGATGAGATCGACAAAATCTGTAAACGCGGCGAGAGCTCAGGCCCAGACGTTTCACGCGAAGGTGTTCAGCGCGACCTACTTCCATTGATTGAAGGCAGCACGGTATCAACCAAGCACGGCATGGTAAAAACAGACCACATTCTGTTTGTTGCATCTGGTGCATTCCAAGTGGCAAAACCATCTGACTTGATCCCAGAATTGCAAGGTCGTCTACCAATTCGTGTTGAGCTAGAAGCACTAAGCAGCAACGACTTCAAACGCATTCTGACAGAACCAAAAGCCTCTCTAACAGAGCAGTACGTTGCGTTGATGAAAACGGAAGATGTGGACATCGAATTCACAGAAGACGGCATCACGCAAATCGCGGAAGCGGCATGGACGGTCAACGAAAGCACAGAAAACATCGGTGCTCGTCGCTTACACACCGTAATGGAACGCTTGATGGATGAAATCTCTTACGACGCAGCGGAGCAATCTGGCGCTAAATTCGTTATTGATTCCGCTTATGTGAAAGCGCGCCTAGGCGACACGATTGAAGATGAAGATCTAAGCCGCTTTATTCTTTAACCGCAATCTATCCCACCAAAGCCCAGAACCTTGTTTCTGGGCTTTTTGTTTAGAATGGCGGTGACTTTGACAACACCTAAATCAAAAGATCTCGTCATTCTAGCGAGCTCAAACGAGACTAAGAATCTGGTAACAACAGACGCCTATTCTTCCTCGCTCACCTTAATCACCGCACAATCGGATGATCGATTCTGAATCGCCCTTTGACTTCTAGTTGAGTTGTTTTAGGTCAATAGCGTATCTGCCTCTTTGTGCTTATACTGGGCACATTGGTTACTAGCACGAAATTTCCATGAAACAATCTCTACAGATCTGGCTTGAAGCCGCTCGTCCAAAAACATTACCTCTGGCATTGGTCTCTATCTTAACAGGTAGCGTGCTCGCCTACTCGGCGGGTCATTTCTCACTGACGATTGCCATCATGGCTTTCGTAACCGCGACATTGCTGCAAATTCTGTCCAACCTGGCAAACGACTATGGCGATGCCGTTCAAGGTACAGATAACGACAAACGCCTCGGCCCATTACGAGCGATGCAGTCTGGCGCGGTAAGTGCTAAACAGATGAAACAAGCGATTATCTTTAACATCGTTCTGACCGCCATTTCAGGCTTGGTGTTGGTTTTCTATTCACTAAGTTCACTGGAAAGCATTGTCACATTTATCGGGCTGGGAATTCTGGCCATTCTCGCCGCCATTGCTTATACCATGGGTAGCAAACCATACGGTTACGTGGGGCTTGGCGATATATCAGTGTTCTTGTTTTTTGGTCTACTCGGCGTATCCGGTACCTACTTCTTGCATACTGGTCACGTAGACACCACGCTATTCTTACCTGCTTTAGGCTGCGGTTTACTCGCCGTTGCAGTACTCAATATCAACAATATGCGTGATATAGAGAACGACCGAGAGTGTGGTAAACGTACGGTGGCGGTACGCTTAGGTCAACGTAAAGCCAAACAGTACCACTTTATTTTACTTGGCGGAGCTATCCTTGCCTTTGCGGCTTACTTGTTAATTCAAGACAAACCCGTTTGGATTAGCTTGCCATTCTTACTTAGTATTTATTTCGTGGCCGATCATGGTAAAGCGGTTTGGCATACACAAAAGCCTGCTCAAATAGCACCAATGATGCCAGTCATCGTGAAATGCTCTCTAGTCACCAACGTTTTGTTTGCAACAATTGTGGTAGCTCAAACTCTAGTAAGTTAAAAAAGGATTGTCATTGCATTGACTTAATGCCTAGATATACTCAAAGACAACCAATTTCTGTTTAGAAAGGTACGCTATGGAATACAATACCTCAGCACTCTG
>NZ_JAWOTK010000038.1:0-23345 GCF_033338855.1 Vibrio sp. Vb0937
ACAAACACCAAAAAAAGTACGAAAAAAATCGCAAATTGGCTCTTGAGTGTTTCGCGGATCAAATATCTAACAATAATCACGCTGAAATTACCTATACAAAACTTGTTTTTTTGGTCGAATCACTATAGTTTCCCGTTGAACCATTTATTTTTTTAAAAATTATAAACTAGATGTTAGTCGCTTAATCAGCTCTGCATGTAAGCCTGGAGCTAAAATTCAACAAGTAAGCGATCATTATCTAACATTTAGAGCAATTTGTCTTCAGGATGTAGGAGTACGCATGGAGTTCAGTGTAAAAAGTGGCAGTCCAGAGAAACAACGTAGCGCATGTATCGTTGTTGGTGTGTTTGAACCACGTCGCCTTTCTCCAGTAGCCGAACAACTTGATAAAATCAGTGACGGTTACATCAGTTCACTACTTCGCCGTGGTGATCTAGAGGGTAAACCTGGTCAGATGCTGCTACTGCATCAAGTACCAGGTGTTTTGTCAGAGCGCGTTTTACTTGTCGGTTGCGGCAAAGAGCGTGAACTTGGCGAGCGCCAGTACAAGGAAATCATTCAAAAGACGATCAGCACACTTAACGAGACAGGCTCAATGGAAGCGGTATGTTTCCTAACTGAACTGCATGTTAAGGGTCGTGATACATACTGGAAAGTGCGCCAGGCTGTAGAAGCGACTAAAGATGGTCTATACACATTTAATCAATTCAAGAGCGTGAAACCTGAGACTCGCCGCCCACTGCGCAAGCTTGTTTTCAACGTACCAACGCGTCGTGAATTGAACTTGGGTGAAAAAGCAATCACTCATGGTCTTGCTATCGCATCAGGTGTCAAAGCCTCAAAAGACCTTGGCAACATGCCGCCAAACGTAGCTAATCCAGCTTACCTTGCTTCTCAAGCTCGTCGTCTAGCGGACGATTACGAAACCGTAACCACCAAAATTATTGGTGAGCAAGAGATGGAAAAACTGGGTATGACCTCTTACCTAGCAGTAGGCCGTGGTTCTAAAAACGAATCTATGATGTCTATCATCGAGTACAAAGGTAACCCTGACTCAGATGCAAAACCGATTGTGCTCGTAGGTAAAGGTCTAACCTTCGACTCAGGCGGTATCTCTCTAAAGCCGGGCGAAGGTATGGATGAGATGAAGTACGACATGTGTGGTGCGGCATCGGTATTCGGTACAATGAAAGCGCTAGCGAAGCTAAACCTACCAATCAACGTTATTGGTGTTCTAGCGGGCTGTGAAAACATGCCTGGCAGCAACGCTTACCGTCCAGGTGACATCCTAACGACCATGTCTGGTCAAACTGTAGAAGTTCTGAACACGGATGCTGAAGGCCGTCTTGTTCTTTGTGACGCACTGACTTACGTAGAGCGTTTCGAACCAGACTGCGTGGTTGACGTTGCAACGCTAACTGGTGCTTGTGTTATCGCACTAGGCCACCATATCAGCGGCGTAATCTCTAACCACAACCCTCTTTCTCATGAGCTAGTAAACGCTTCTGAGCAAGCGAGTGACCGTGCATGGCGTCTACCAATGGCAGACGAGTACCACGAACAATTGAAGAGCCCGTTTGCGGATATGGCAAACATTGGTGGTCGCCCTGGTGGCACAATTACTGCGGGTTGCTTCTTATCTAAGTTCGCGAAGAAGTACAACTGGGCACACGTCGATATCGCAGGTACCGCGTGGAAATCAGGCGCAGCGAAAGGCTCAACGGGCCGTCCTGTCTCAATGCTTGTCCAATTCCTTTTGAACCGCAGCGGCCAAGAGACAGAAGAGTAATTTCTGAACAGAATCTAAAAGGGCCGCAAGGCCCTTTTTTATTACCTCGATTTTCTTGATTGAAAATCGGATTTAATATGGTTTCAGGAAGAGACCATCGGCAAGTGAGAGAATGATGCAAACAGCAACCTTCTACATCATTAACGAAGAGAGCCCGCAAGCAACGGTGGCTGGCTTTGAAGAATACATCGTGTTTTTGGCTCAGCACTTTGCTCGCCAAGGCGCTAAAGTGTATTTAAACTGCCAAGACAAACCACACGCCGAGCAGCTCGCTGAAACCTTTTGGCAAGTTGATGCAGACAAGTTCATGGCACATAACCTCGTAGGCGAGGGACCGAAATACGCCACCAATATTGAAATCGGCCATGAAGGTGTAAAACCTAATTGGAACCGTCAGCTGGTAATTAATTTGGCGGAAAATGAGACAACCTTTGCGAACAAGTTTGCTCAAGTGGTAGACTTCGTGCCCTGCGAAGAAAAAGCTAAACAACTCGCAAGAGAAAGATATAAAATTTACCGTCAAGCAGGTTACCAGCTGCAAACGATCGAAATTCAATATCCTTAACGGTCAATCCTTATAGTTAAGGCGATCTTGTTAAGATCCCTCACTTATAAAGATTGACTAAGATTCAACCATCAACGTATCCATTAAAAGAGCGCTATGGAAAAGACATACAACCCAACTTCAATCGAACAAGCTCTGTATCAGACTTGGGAAGAGAAAGGCTACTTTAAGCCACACGGTGACACTACTAAAGAATCATACAGCATCATGATCCCGCCACCGAACGTCACTGGTAGCCTACACATGGGCCACGCGTTCCAAGATACGATCATGGATACGCTTATCCGTTGTGAACGTATGAAGGGTAAAAACACCCTTTGGCAAGTAGGTACTGACCACGCTGGTATCGCAACTCAGATGGTTGTTGAGCGTAAGATCGCTGCAGAAGAAGGCAAAACAAAACACGATTACGGTCGTGAAGCTTTCATCGACAAAATCTGGGAATGGAAAGGCGAATCTGGCGGCACTATCACTAAGCAGCTTCGTCGTCTTGGCGCATCTGTAGACTGGGATCGTGAACGCTTTACGATGGACGATGGTCTATCTAACGCCGTTCAAGAAGTCTTCGTACGTCTATACGAAGACGATCTAATCTACCGCGGTAAGCGTCTGGTTAACTGGGATCCAAAGCTACACACAGCGATTTCAGATCTAGAAGTAGAGAACAAAGACACTAAAGGCCACATGTGGCACTTCCGCTACCCACTAGCAGATGGCGCTAAAACAGCGGATGGCAAAGACTACATCGTTGTTGCAACGACTCGTCCAGAGACCGTGCTAGGCGATACGGGTGTTGCAGTTAACCCAGAAGATCCACGTTACAAAGATCTTATCGGTAAAGAAATCATCCTTCCTATCGTTGATCGTCGCATCCCAATCGTGGGCGATGAGCACGCAGATATGGAAAAAGGTACTGGCTGTGTGAAAATCACACCTGCGCACGACTTCAACGACTACGAAGTAGGTAAGCGCCACCAGCTACCAATGATCAACATTCTGACTTTCGACGCGAACATCCGCGACTCAGCAGAAGTATTCAACACTAACGGCGAAGCAAGCGACGCTTACAGCACTGAGCTACCAGCTAAATACCACGGTATGGAGCGTTTTGCCGCTCGTAAAGCTATCGTTGCTGAATTCGACGAGCTAGGTCTACTTGAAGAAGTGAAAGATCACGATCTACAAGTTCCTTACGGCGACCGTGGTGGCGTGGTTATCGAACCAATGCTAACTGACCAATGGTACGTACGTACTGCGCCTCTAGCGAAAACCGCAGTTGAAGCAGTAGAAAACGGCGACATCCAATTCGTTCCTAAGCAATACGAAAACATGTACTTCTCTTGGATGCGTGACGTTCAAGACTGGTGTATCTCTCGTCAGCTATGGTGGGGTCACCGCATCCCAGCTTGGTACGACAACCAAGGTAATGTTTACGTAGGTCGCACTGAAGAAGAAGTTCGTAAGAACAACAACCTAGAGTCAGTCATTGAACTTCACCAAGACGAAGACGTACTGGATACGTGGTTCTCTTCTGCACTATGGACGTTCGGTACTCAAGGTTGGCCAGAGCAAACTGACGATCTGAAAGTATTCCACCCTTCAGACGTACTAGTAACTGGTTTCGACATCATCTTCTTCTGGGTTGCGCGCATGATCATGATGACCATGCACTTCGTGAAAGACGAAAACGGCAAACCACAAGTACCATTTAAGACGGTTTACGTTACTGGTCTAATCCGTGACGAAAACGGCGACAAGATGTCCAAGTCGAAAGGTAACGTACTTGACCCAATCGACATGATTGATGGTATCGACCTAGAGTCTCTCGTAGAGAAGCGTTGTGGCAACATGATGCAGCCTCAACTAGCGAAGAAGATCGAGAAGAACACTCGTAAGACGTTTGAAAACGGTATCGAAGCATACGGTACAGACGCACTGCGTTTCACTCTTGCAGCAATGGCATCAACAGGTCGTGATATCAACTGGGATATGAAACGTCTTGAGGGTTACCGTAACTTCTGTAACAAACTATGGAACGCAAGCCGTTACGTAATGATGAACACAGAAGAGCAAGATTGTGGCTTCAACGGTGGTGAGATTGAATACTCACTAGCAGACAAGTGGATCGAGTCTCAGTTTGAACTCGCAGCGAAAGCGTTTAACAACCATATCGACAACTTCCGTCTAGATATGGCTGCGAACACGCTTTACGAATTCATCTGGAACCAATTCTGTGACTGGTACCTAGAGCTTACTAAGCCAGTTCTATGGAAAGGTACTGAAGCACAACAGCGTGGTACTCGTCGTACATTAATCACGGTTCTTGAGAAGACGCTACGTCTAGCTCACCCAGTGATTCCTTACATCACTGAAACTATCTGGCAAAGCATCAAGCCACTAGTTGAAGGTGTAGAAGGCGAGACAATCATGCTTCAAGCACTGCCTCAATTCGACGAAGCAAACTTCAACCAAGAAGCGCTAGACGATATTGAATGGGTGAAAGCGTTCATTACCAGCATCCGTAACCTACGTGCTGAATACGACATCAACCCTGGTAAGCCGCTTGACGTTATGCTGAAAGCAGCAAACGCAGAAGACGCAGCGCGTCTAGAAGCAAACAAACAAGTACTGATGTCTCTAGCGAAACTAGAATCTGTTCGCGTACTTGCTGCTGACGAAGAAACGCCAGCGTGTGCGACAGCATTGGTTGCTAAGTCTGAGCTGATGATCCCAATGGCGGGTCTGATCGACAAAGATGCAGAGCTTGCTCGTCTAGATGGCGAAATCAAGAAGACTCACGGCGAAATCAAGCGTATCGAAGGCAAACTAGGTAACGAAGGCTTCGTAGCGAAAGCTCCTGAAGCGGTTGTTGCTAAAGAGCGTGAGAAACTTGAAGGCTACAAAGAGACACTAGCTAAGCTAGAAGAGCAGAAGACAACGATCGCTGCACTTTAATCGCTAAAAGCTAGAATAAAAGAATCAAAGGGTTGGTGTGAAAGCATCAACCCTTTTTGCATTTTATCGCTCAGGAAGCTTTCAAAGATATTCACTCTTCTCTCCTACTCTACCTCCTATTTAATAGCTTTTACCTATCAAACTAATCTTAACTGCCCATTAGATTTAATGATAATAATTCTCAATAATAGACCTATCGAAACAACACAACGATTGAGTAATTATCATGAAAAAGACACTAACCTTTGCAGCACTCCATTTTACTATCGCGTTTAGTGTCGCTTACGTGCTTACTGGCGACATTCTAATTGGTAGTTTAATTGCCATGATTGAGCCTTCAGTGAACACCGTCGCTTTCTACTTTCATGAAAAGGCATGGGCAAAAGTCCCAGCGCTTAAAGCTCGTCAGTGGATGACCAAATTAAAAACCGCAAGCTTTGCCACTATCCACTTCAGTGTTGCCTTTAGCGTGGTTTACTTACTAACAGGTGATGCGTTTGTCGGCGGTATCATGGCGATGCTAGAGCCAAGCTTGAACACAGTGGCTTACTACTTCCATGAGAAAGTATGGATGCGTAAATCAGATAGCCAAGCACCACAGTTCTGCTTACACCAACACGCTTAAGCATGGAGGCTCAATACGCCTCCTTACGAGCAAAATAACATTTACCATTGACAAAGTTGCGCACCGCAATTAATTTAATTGCGGTGCGCAACTTTATTTTTAGAGGTAAGTGATAATGAATGCTCGTCAACTTCGACACTATTCCCGTCAAGCCGTCCGATTGCTTGGTATGCTCGATAAACAATGCGGCGATGTCGCTCTCACTCCAGTGCAAGCGCACGCGTTAGGTGAAATCCAGCTGCAGCCGTTGACCATCAATCAACTGGCACAGCAGCTTAATGTCGACAAGTCCAATGCGAGCCGAACCGTTACCGGTCTGATTAAATTAGGCTTGGTTGAGAGCATCGAAAACCCAAAAGACAAACGTAGCCAACTTGTCGCGCTTACAGAGCAAGGGCAACAGGCGTTATCGCAACTAGACCAACAGCAAAACTGCTTCTTTGAACAACTGCTTACCCAACTCGATGACAGCGAGCAAGAGCAACTCAAACTTGGTCTAGAGACTTACCTAAAGGGGCTAACGAAAGTGTGTCAGGCTGAGGAATACGTTCTTCGACCTCTTACCAAAGCAGATAACTCGCAAGTTGCAGACGTGATTCGTAGAGTCTCTGCAGAATACGGTTTAACCGCAGACAAAGGTTATGGTGTGGCCGATCCAACGCTTGATGACATGTACTCGGTTTACGACCAACAAGGCGCAGCCTACTGGGTAGTCGAGTACCAAGGCGAGATTGTGGGTGGCGGCGGCTTTGCACCTTTAGCTGGTGAGCCAAATGTGTGTGAGCTACAAAAGATGTACTTCTTACCTCAAACACGAGGGCACGGTTTAGCCAAACGCATCGTCGCATTGAGCTTACAACTGGCGAAACAATTTGGGTATCAGCAGTGCTATTTAGAGACAACTGAATGTCTGAGAGAAGCGGTAAGCTTGTATGAAAAGCTAGGCTTTGAGCATCTCGATGCCCCGCTTGGACAAACAGGGCATGATGCATGTGAAGTCGTAATGCTTAAGATGCTGTAATAGATAATATTATTAGACGTTAAAGCACAACATGGGTAACACAAAGCTCCTGGCTCAAGGCAACAGTGAAGTTTTGGTGCTGCCCATCCAACTCAACAGACAACTGGTAGAGATCACTTGGATCAGGATCAGTAAGATCGGCATACTTTGGCGCTTCGATCTGGAATAAAGCGCTCGCATGCTCCGCTCGGACATCAATAGGAATATGGTAAGTCATGCCATTGAACTTAACCGATGCCGATACTAAACCCGGCGCAAAAGTTTGGTAGTACAAATCCACCTTAAACTCACAACCACCACCGTGGTGCCAAATCTGTTCAGTAGCCACGCGGTCTAAACGCACATTGCGAATAAACTGCAGATACGGCTCTTGCCATACCCCTAAGCGCTCGTCACTCTTTTGGTATTCATGATCTGCAAGTGAACACAACTCCGGTTTATCCTCATCCAACAGAAGATCTTCTTCTTCCTCAAGGAATAGGATCTCAAAACGGTTGCGCCCCATCTGCATGAACGGGCGAATGTCTTTCTTGTAGACATTTTGAGAACCGTCACAGTCAAACAATGCTACTCCGTTCAAACGCACTTCTGCATGGTAATCCACACCACCCAACACCATTTCTACCGCTGGGAATGCCATCATGGATTCATCCACTTCAATGTCATGCATCAGGTGCCACTCTTGCTGACGAATTGCTTCTTCTGTCATTTCAACTGGCAATACCTGACTCAAAGGAGCAGGGAAAGTAATGTCATCCTGTGGGATAGAAAGGTCCGTCAGTGGAGAGACTTGCCATAAACCGGCGAGTGAGAGTTGCATATACACCTTGAGCTAGATCAATTTTCACGCATTATAGGGAGAAATCCCCTATAAACTCAATGTGAATTATTTATCGCCTCCACATTCGTCAGTTTTTCAAGGTATAAAAAAACCAGCGTTAAACGCTGGTTTTTCCAAAAGTAGTGAGCTTTGATTACTCGTCGTCTTCATCTTCTTCAGGGTAAAGCGCATCTTCGCCTTCGTAGTACGTACCCCAACCGTCATAGATGATGTCGTATTTTTCTGCCAAGTGAATCAATTTTTCAACTTGCGCATCAATCGCTTCTGCATCTAGTGCGGACTCCATAGTCGCATCACAGCAAAGCAACTTGTTACCATCTTCATCTTCAGTTTCTTCTGCTTCAAGAACTTCAAAGCCCATCTTGAATGCTTCAACTACCGCTTTTTCTAGCGTGTCAAAATCTTCTGCAAACAGGTGGTGCTCAATTTCGTATAGCGAATCTGGATCGCTGCCATCTTCTAGCAATGCTGCAATGATATCGCGAGTCTCTTCCTTTTGAATCTCAATTAATTCTTCTACTGATAGATATTCATCTTCGTGAGACATGTTTTGGCTCCAGATTAGTTACTTGATGGAAACACAATACCCGATACTGAGTATGCTGATCCGGTGAAATATGGCATGGATTGCGATGAAAAGCCACAAACAAACATCATACCACTGCGATTCTTATCGGTTATTTGAATCTAAATATTAAACCGACCACACAAAGAAACAAAAAATTAACAAAGAATGGCGTTTTTTAATATTCAGAACATCCTAATTGACACTTAATGTGGTTATTTTCTCTTTCTATGCGTGTTTATGATGCTTTCTTGAATACACTCACGTGTAAAACGAAGATGCATAACGAATAAATTCACTTTAATAATGCATAATTTGGAATAAAAATGCACGTTTTATGCACTGTGCATGTATTCTTTCTCAACGGGAAAATTAGAATAAAAACGCACGCACTCTAATTTTAGTAAAATAGCATTTATATCTAATAATGAATTTCATAAGAATAAAAATAAAAATAAAAAACTCACAAAACCATAAACACCAGAATATAAACAAAGCTTGATAACTTGCATCTTTCTAGGAAGCTTGTCATAACTAATGGCTGGAAAATTTGTAAGGATACAAAATGAGCAAGCTGTACGTTGGATCAGAAGTTGGTCAACTTCGACGAGTTCTATTAAATCGCCCTGAACGCGCCCTAACCCACTTAACTCCGTCAAACTGTCATGAGTTGCTATTTGATGACGTTCTTGCTGTAGAAGCGGCAGGTGAAGAGCACGATGCATTCGCACGTACGCTGCGCGAGCAAGACGTTGAAGTGCTTCTCCTCCACGATTTACTGGTCGAAACCCTCGCTGTTCCAGAAGCAAAACAATGGCTGCTGAACACTCAGATTTCTGACTTTCGTTACGGGCCAACCTTTGCGCGAGACCTACGCCAATACTTTTCAGAAATGGATGATGAACACCTTGCCTGCATCTTTTTAGGTGGCTTAGCTTACTCAGAGCTACCGATCTCCTCATCTTCTATGCTGCCAAAAATGAAGCGTCCTCTCGACTTTGTTATTGAGCCACTGCCTAATCACCTCTTTACTCGTGATACCTCATGCTGGGTTTATGGCGGCGTTTCTCTTAACCCGATGATGATGCCTGCACGCCAACGTGAAACAAACCACTTACGTGCGATTTATCGTTGGCACCCAATTTTTGCTGGCCAAGATTTTATCAAATACTTCGGTGACGATGATCTGCATTATGATAATGCGAATGTCGAAGGCGGTGATGTGTTGGTTATTGGTAAAGGTGCAGTTCTTATCGGTATGTCTGAGCGTACGACTGCACAAGGTGTAGAGAACCTTGCAGCAAGCCTATTTAAAGCAGGCCAAGCTACCGAGGTGATTGCAATTGATCTGCCTAAACACCGCTCATGTATGCATTTAGACACTGTGATGACCCATATGGATGTAGATACTTTCTCTGTCTACCCAGAGATCATGCGCAAAGATCTCGACACATGGCGCTTAACACCAAAAGGCAACGGTGAAATGCATGTTGAAGCCTCACATAACTATCTGCACGCGATTGAGTCCGCTCTTGGCTTAGATCAGCTGAAAATCATCACCACTGGTGGCGACAGCTATGAAGCGGAACGCGAACAATGGAATGATGCCAATAACGTTCTAACTGTAAAACCGGGCGTAGTAATTGGTTACGAACGCAACGTATACACCAACGAAAAATACGATAAAGCTGGCATCAAAGTACTGACAGTACCTGGTAACGAGCTTGGTCGTGGTCGCGGTGGCGCTCGCTGTATGAGCTGTCCAATAGAGCGAGACGATATATAACTTACTCGTCCCTTTACATTAGGTGAATCAAAACTAAGGTTGATGTGAATACATCAACCTTTTTTAGCTTCATTTGAAAATAATTATTCACAATAAAAGCATTTATATGTTTTAATGAATTCTATTAATCTAATCACATGTACTAAGGGACGAGCTATGGCTTTCAATTTACGTAACCGCAACTTTTTGAAGCTATTGGACTTCTCAACCAAAGAAATCCAGTTTTTGCTCGAACTGTCTGCAGAGCTGAAAAAAGCTAAATATGCAGGAACAGAGCAGAAGAAACTTCAAGGTAAAAACATCGCACTAATCTTTGAGAAATCTTCGACTCGTACCCGATGTGCGTTTGAAGTCGCTGCCTTTGACCAAGGTGCTCAAGTCTCTTACATCGGCCCTTCTGGCTCGCAAATCGGTCATAAGGAATCGATGAAAGACACTGCTCGTGTTCTTGGTCGTATGTACGACGGGATTGAATACCGAGGCTTTGGCCAATCCATTGTTGAAGAGCTTGGTACTTATGCTGGTGTTCCAGTGTGGAATGGTTTAACGGATGAGTTCCACCCAACCCAGATCCTTGCTGACTTCCTGACCATGCAAGAGCACGGCCGTGGTAAACAGCTACATGAAATAACCTTCGCTTACCTAGGTGATGCGCGCAACAACATGGGTAACTCACTTATGGTGGGCGCAGCGAAAATGGGCATGGATATTCGCCTTGTCGCGCCAAAAGCGTTCTGGCCTGAAGAAGATCTCGTGGCAACTTGTCAAACTATCGCGCAACAAACCGGTGCAAAAATCACGTTAACAGAAAGTGTTGAGGAAGGTGTGAAAGGTTGTGACTTTCTATACACCGACGTTTGGGTGTCTATGGGTGAGTCTGCCGAGGCATGGGATGAGCGTGTAGCGTTAATGACACCTTATCAAATCAATATGGACGTGATTGAGCAAACGGGTAATCCACATGTGAAATTCATGCACTGCCTTCCAGCTTTCCACAATGATGAAACCACCGTCGGCAAAGAAGTCGCTGAAAAATACGGTATGAAAGGCCTTGAAGTAACAGAAGAGGTATTTGAATCGGAATACTCCATCGTATTCGACGAAGCTGAAAACCGTATGCATACCATCAAAGCCGTGATGGTTGCGACGCTAGGAAGCTAAACCAGTGTGCAAAAACAGCCGATAAAAACCATGATGTAATCGCTTGCGCTCACGAAAGTTAAGCGTATAATGCTCGGCAATTTGTCTGAGGATTAAGAAATGACCACGCTGATTGCTGACGTAAAAACGCGATTTGCTCTCGCTAAGCGACTACGCTTACGTGGTGTTATTTTCGTTAATTCTATTGAATTTTAAAACCTCCCCATTGGGGAGGTTTTTTTATGTCCAAAATTCCTTTCGGTTATTTGGATGTAGTCATCAATGTTATAGGGAAGAAGATCATGGCGAACTCGCTTTACCAGAAGCACATCATCTCTATTCCAGAGCTTTCACGCGAAGAACTGGAACTTATCGTAGAAACAGCAGGTAGCCTTAAAAAAGCACCTCGACCAGAACTGATTAAAAACAAAGTCGTTGCAAGTTGTTTCTTTGAACCATCAACACGTACACGTTTATCGTTTGAAACAGCGATTCAGCGCATTGGTGGTGACGTGATTGGCTTTGATAATGATGGTAATACCTCTCTGGCGAAAAAAGGCGAAACACTCGCAGATTCAGTACAAGTCATCTCTTCTTACGTCGATGCCTTTGTGATGCGTCATCCACAAGAAGGCGCCGCTCGCTTGGCCTCTGAATTTTCAAATGGCGTGCCAGTGATCAACGCGGGCGACGGTGCAAACCAACACCCAACTCAAACGCTACTCGACCTATACACCATCGCGGAAACACAAGGGCGTCTAGACAACCTGAACGTCGCATTCGTAGGTGACCTAAAATATGGCCGCACAGTGCACTCACTGACTCAAGCCTTAGCAAAGTTTAACAACATCCGCTTCTTCTTTGTTGCACCAGATGCGCTGGCAATGCCAGATTACATCTGCGAAGAACTAGACGAAGCTGGCATTCAATATAGCCTACACACAGACATGGAAAGTGTGATTCCTGAACTGGATATTCTGTACATGACACGCGTACAGAAAGAACGCTTTGACGAATCGGAATACGCACATATTAAGTCGGCTTACATCCTAACGGCGGCACTACTAGAAGGCGCGCGTGAGAACTTGAAAGTACTGCACCCACTACCACGTGTGGATGAAATCACAACTGATGTTGATAAAACGCCTCATGCTTACTTCTTCCAGCAAGCTCAAAATGGCGTGTATGCTCGCCAAGCACTGCTGGCGCTTGTTCTAAACGAAACACTGTAATCGAGGGGAAAAATCATGGCTAAAGAAACTCAATTGCAGGTAGAAGCAATCAAAAATGGTACGGTCATCGACCACATCCCTGCGCAAATCGGCATCAAAGTATTAAGACTGTTCGATATGCACAATTCATCACAACGCGTAACGATTGGACTGAACTTGCCATCATCAGCACTCGGTCATAAAGATCTACTCAAAATCGAAAATGTGTTTATCAATGAAGAGCAAGCGAGCAAGCTAGCGTTGTATGCTCCTCACGCGACCGTGAATCAAATCGAGAATTATGAAGTGGTGAAAAAGCTCGCGTTAGAGCTTCCTGAGCGCATCAATGATGTATTTGAATGCCCGAATTCAAACTGTATTTCTCATAATGAACCAGTAGAAAGCAGCTTTAGCGTGTTCGAGAAGAAACAAGAAATCCGCCTAAAGTGTAAATACTGCGAGAAAGTGTTCTCACGCGAGATCGTAACCGAGCGATAAACACGCCGCACGACTAGGCTGTGATACGTTTAAAATACCCTGTAATGTCAGGGTATTTTGCTCTTTACCTACCGAGGGTTTAGAGGCAAACTGAGAATCTTTATTCCCTACAACTGATGGAAAAAATCAAATGACGAAAGTACTTCACACTGAGTCTGCACCAGCAGCAATCGGTCCTTACGTTCAAGGCGTAGATCTAGGTAACATGGTTCTTACTTCAGGCCAAATCCCAGTAAACCCAGCGACAGGTGAAGTGTCTGCTGATATCGCAGAACAAGCTCGTCAGTCTCTAGAAAACGTAAAGGCTGTAGTTGAATCTTCAGGTCTTAAAGTATCTGATATTGTAAAGCTAACGGTTTTTGTTAAAGACCTAAATGACTTTGGCACAGTGAACGAAGTTTACGGCAAGTTCTTTGATGAGCACGGCGTAGCAAACTACCCTGCACGCTCTTGTGTAGAAGTGGCTCGCCTACCAAAAGATGTTGGCATCGAGATTGAAGCAATCGCTGTTCGCAAATAATTACACTTGCTGACAAACATAAAAAAACGGGTAGCTCAGGCTACCGGTTTTTTATTGTCTTTTCGTGATGATATCGCAGTAAAACTTAAGCAGCGTTGCGCTGTTTGACTTCTTCATCTAACGATTCAAGCTTCTCTTTCATCTGTTCACGACAGATATTCGCTAACTCGCGAATGCCCTCTTTACCATAGCCTTCAGTGCTGATTGGAGGTAGCATTTCAACAATCACATGACCATTGTTCCAACGGTTCAGCTTAATTTTATTCGTCGAGCTACATACGATAGGAATGATTGGCACACCTGCACCAATTGCCGCATGAAAAGCACCTGTTTTGAATGGCAGCAAACCACGCCCACGAGAACGCGTGCCTTCTGGGAACATCCACACCGAAACATCACTTTCTTTCATGCTGCTCACGACCTGATCGATAGTACCTTTTGCTTTAGAACGATTCGCTCGGTCAATCAGAATGTTACCCGTAAGCCAGTAAAGCTGACCAAACAGTGGCATCCAAGCCAAGCTCTTTTTACCTACTGTCACAACTTTCGGAGTCACAGCCGCAGAAACAGTAAACATGTCCCAGTTGTTCTGGTGGTTAGCAATGTAAACATGTTGGCCGCGTGAATACGCATCTTCAGGGATACGCAACTCTAACTTAATCCCAAACACACGAGACATCTTGGCAAACAAACGGCCAAAAGTGAAAACGTGCTTAGGGTTTCTAGGGCTTAATAGGCAGTAACCACAACCACCAATAAACATAACAATCGCAAAGATAGCGACAGCAAATACACGTAACAGTGCAATCATTCTTGTTCTCCAGGAACCGGCTTTTGCCAGATACAGCTATTAATATCTCTCTTTCCATAAAGGGAAAATATGGTCATGAGAGTGATATAAAAAAGCCGAAACTCAGGTTTCGGCTCTCTTGATATCCAAGTTACCTGCGGTGCAGTTTAACTTGACTAGCTCACTCGCTCAATATTTGCGCCAAGTGCAGCCAGTTTATTTTCGATTTTGTCGTAACCACGGTCGATATGGTAAATACGATCAACGACGGTTTCGCCTTTAGCAATGCAACCTGCAATAACCAAACTAGCCGAAGCTCGTAGATCGGTTGCCATGACTTGCGCACCGCTGAGTGACTCAACATCACCACAGATAACCGTATTGCCTTCGATCTCAGCTTTAGCGCCCATACGCATGAGTTCTGGTACGTGCATAAAGCGGTTTTCAAAGATAGTCTCTGTGATCACGCCGCCACCTTTCGCCATCATGTTCAGAAGCGTAAATTGAGCTTGCATATCCGTCGGGAAACCAGGATGTGGCGCAGTACGTACACTTACCGCTTTTAGCTCGCGGTCGGTCATATCAACGGAGATCCAATCTTCACCCGTTTCGACAAGCGCGCCAGCTTCTTCCAGCTTGGCGAGAACCGCTTCAAGCAAATGAGCATTAGTGTTGCGACATACCACTTTACCGCCAGATACTGCTGCTGCGACAAGGAATGTTCCCGTCTCAATACGGTCAGCAACCACGTTGTGTTTACAACCGCCTAGGCGCTCAACACCTTCAATCGTAATGGTATCTGTGCCAGCGCCAGAGATTTTTGCGCCAAGCTTATTTAGGAAATCAGCGGTATCGACGATTTCAGGCTCACGCGCAGCGTTATCTAGTGTTGTTGTGCCTTCCGCCAGCGCTGCCGCACACATGATGGTGATCGTCGCGCCTACGCTGACTTTATCCATCACGATGTGCGCGCCTTTTAGACGACCATCCACTTCTGCTTTTACATAACCATCTTCTAATGTAATGGTTGCGCCAAGCTGCTCTAAACCAGAAATATGCAGATCCACAGGACGGGCACCGATGGCACAACCGCCTGGTAAAGAAACCTGACCTTGACCAAAGCGCGCCACCAAAGGACCTAAAGCCCAAATAGAAGCACGCATGGTTTTCACCAAATCATAAGGCGCGCAGTATTCTGTAATACTGCTTGGGTCAACATGAACAGAGCCATTGCGGCTTACTTTCGCGCCTAAACGCTTAAGCAGTTCCATGGTTGTATCGATATCACGAAGGTGTGGTACGTTTGCCACTTCTACTGGCTCTTCCGCCAAGATAGACGCAAATAAAATCGGCAGTGCTGCGTTTTTTGCACCTGAAATGGTCACTTCACCAACTAGTGGTTTATCTGACCCAATAACTCGAAACTTTTCCATCAATAAACCTTAAAGCGACATCAATTTCTTATCACGAGCCCACTCTTCTGGTGTGAACGCTTTGATTGATAATGCGTGAATGTCGTTACGCTGGATGTATTCCATCAGAGGAGCATAAATTAGCTGCTGCTTCTTAACGCGGCTCATTCCATCGAAACAAGCATCAACAGCAACCACTTCATAGTGGCTACCTTCACCTTTCACATGCACTTCTTGAAGGTTTAGTGCTTCTTCTAATAACTGTTGTACTTTTGCGCTATCCACAATTTACCCCTGATAATTCTGTATGTGTTTGGCCACTAAAGATTCAACATTGCTCAGTTGAAACAAAGTGCGCAGTTGCGCCGGCACGAAACTGAGCATTATATGACAGTTTTGCTTTTTTGCATGCTCTAATAAGTGGATTAACATCACCATTCCTGCAGAGTCGACGCGCTCTATCTCTTTTAGCGAGCATTCCAGCTCCGATTGAGCAGGTTGCCATTGCTGTGCATACGCCCACAATGAAGGCACTGTATCTCTATCAAGTGCCCCTGTTAGCTTAAGAATGTTTTGATCCAATTGCCATTGAGCGGGAGTCTGGGCCATTATTTCTTCGCCTCGAAGCGGATCGGTTCTGCGGCCAATTTTTCTAGGTCTTTAGCAACAGATAGAATACCTTCTTGACGAATTTTACTGTTCCATTCGGATTGTTTACTAGAAAGCAAACTAATGCCCTCTGCAATCATATCGAATGCTTCCCACTCACCAGACTGGTTGTCTTTACGCAGTTTAAACTCAAGTTTGATGTTTGGACGCGGAGTATCGATGATATCAACTTTAATGCTTGTAATACGCTTAGAGTCATCAATGCTAGGCTCAGGACCAAACTCAATTTTTTGGTCAGAGTATTGCGTCAACACTTGTGCATAAGACGCAATCAGGTACGCACGAAATGCATCGATAAACTCAAGTACATCTTCACGCTTAGCACCTTTTAAGTTTGGACCAAGAAGTTTTAACCCTGCATATCGGTAGTTGACGTAAGGCATTAGCTCTTCTTCAACGATCACTTTAAGTAAATTTGGATCTTGTTTGATTTTCGGCTGTTCGGCTTTCAATCTTTCGAACGTGACTTCAGCTACCTGCTTCATCATCTTATAAGGTTCAGTTTTATCCACCTCTGCTGCTGTTGCTCCAAAAACGCTAAACACAGCACAAACTGAAAGTAGTAATCTCGCTAACATAGTTATTCCTTACTTGAGTCGTCTGAACCACCTACGCTGTAGAGTACTTGACCAATTAAGTCTTCAAGCACAAGCGCCGATTTGGTGTCTTCGATGGTATCACCATCCACCAGCATGACTTCATCATCAAAAACGAAGCCAGGTACTAAACCAATGTATTGCTCACCAATCAGGCCAGATGTCAAAATTTGTACGCTCGACGTTTCTGGAAACTGATTGTATTTGCTATTGATAGATAGTGTTACAACTGGCAATAAGTTGTCTGGGTTAAGCGAAATACTACTTACTCGACCAATCACAACGCCCCCCACTTTTACGGGCGAACGAACTTTTAAACTGCCAATATTATCGAACTCGGCTTTGAGGGTATAAGTATCACCAGAGCCAATGCTTTTTACGTCAGCAACTTGAAAAATCATCACAAGAATCGCGCAAATTCCCGCTAATACAAAGCTGCCAACCCATAATTCAGTTTTACGTGTTTGTTGCATGATTAATTCCCAAACATCAATGCGGTCAGTACAAAGTCTAATCCTAGTACTGCTAAAGAAGAATGCACAACAGTGCGCGTAGTTGCTCGGCTGATCCCTTCCGATGTTGGAATAGCATCATAACCGTTAAATAGAGCGACCCAAGTAACCGTAATTGCAAACGCAAAACATTTGATCATACTGTTACCAATGTCTTGCCCTAGCTCAACAGAGGACTGCATCGCTGACCAAAAACTGCCGTGATCAACGCCTTTCCAGTCAACACCAACAAGCTGAGCGCCCCAAATTCCCACAGCCATGAAAATCATAGCCAGTAAAGGCATTGAGATAACCCCAGCCCAAAACCGTGGTGCAATCACTCGTTTCAATGGGTCTACCGCCATCATTTCAAGGCTAGACAGTTGTTCCGTTGCTTTCATTAGACCTATCTCTGCGGTTAACGCAGAACCGGCACGACCAGCAAACAAAAGTGCAGTAACAACAGGTCCTAATTCACGGAGTAAAGAAAGCGCCACCATTTGCCCCAAACTGCCTTCTGCGCCGTAATCCACCAACACAACATAGCCTTGTAGACTCAAAACCATTCCAATGAACAGACCAGATACGACGATGATCGCCAGCGACTGAACACCAACAGAATAAAGTTGCTTAACAAGCAGAGGAAAGCTTTTGATCGGTTGTGGCTTAGAAAATAGCGCCCCAATCAGCATGAAAGTCGCACGACCAAATGCTCCGCAAATAGAAAGCGTGCGTCGACCCAGCGAGGCGACAAAGTGAATGAAGTTATCGACCATCAAATAAGTCCTTTTCGATACTTTGAGAAGGGAAACGAAACGGTACAGGACCGTCGGCATCACCTTGTAAGAACTGCTGGACACGAGGATCAGAGTTTTGAGTCAGCTCTTCTGGCGTACCATAGGCGATGATTTTTCCATCGGCCATCAGGTATACCCAGTCAGCAATACTCATGACTTCAGGTACGTCGTGAGAAACCACAATAGAGGTCAAACCTAACGCTTGGTTTAGATTGCTAATTAGCTCAACCAAAACGCCCATAGTGATTGGGTCTTGCCCCACAAACGGCTCATCGTACATGATCAAGTCAGGGTCAAGTGCGATTGCACGAGCCAAAGCAGCGCGTCTTGCCATACCACCTGAAAGCTCACTCGGCATTAATTGCGCCGCGCCGCGCAGACCGACAGCTTCGAGCTTGAGTAACACCATGGTGCGAATCAAATCTTCCGATAAATCGGTATGCTCTCTCAATGGAAAGGCGACATTATCAAAAACATTCAAATCAGTGAATAAAGCCCCTGACTGGAACAACATGCTCATTTTCTTTCGAGCATGGTAGAGTTTTTTACGCGAGAGAGAGGGAATATTGTCGCCATCAAACCAGATCTCTCCTTGCTCGGGATACAACTGACCACCAATCAAACGCAGCAATGTTGTTTTACCAATACCCGATGGTCCCATAATGGCCGTCACTTTGCCCTCAGGAACATGCAGATCAATATCATCAAAGATCATGCGTTCTCCCCGTGAAAAAGTGAGGTTGTTCACGGTGACTAAATCGTTGTTCGACATATCATCTCTTCTACTGTAGGAGCGTTGCAACTCACGGAATCATCAAGCAGATACTCATCGGAGTTGAATTCTACGTTTAATAAAGTAACGTCGGTACATTTATTAGGCTGCAATCATAAGCACATTGGCGTTGAATTTAAAGCACTGTTCAATTAAATAAAGTCGACTATATCCCTGCAATTTCTCATGGTTTATGACCTAATTAGCACGAAGTGTTTAAATCCTAGACCAGAATTGCTCATTTAAATGAGTGAGATTTACATACATTTTCGTTACTAACCTTTAATTTATTCTTCGTTTATCTTCCATTTTAGGCCGCAAAAGGTCAAAATTAGCGGTTATTCATTTTACTTATTTAATACTTAGGAATTCTCATGCTCGAAGCCGTTGCGTTGCTTATAGTCGGTCTTGTTTTGCTTGTTTGGAGTGCAGATAAACTTGTTTTTGGCTCTGCAGCGATAGCCCGCAACGTCGGTATTTCCCCGCTTGTCATCGGCATGACAATCCTTGCGATGGGCTCATCCGCCCCTGAGATGATGGTATCTGCAACCGCCGCTTGGGATGGCAAAACGGATACAGCGGTGGGTAACGTATTAGGCTCAAACATAGCGAACATTGCGTTAATCCTAGGTATTACAGCGCTGATCAAGCCTTTGTCGATTAGCTCCGCCGTCATCCGCCGAGAACTGCCACTCATGATAGCCGTAACCGTACTCGCTGGTATTCTGCTTTGGAATAGCCATCTCGGTTTTTATGAGGGTGTCTTATTGTTTGTACTCTTTGGGGCATTTTTATTTGCTATGTTGCAAATCAGCCGCAAAGAGCAAAAATCAGGTGATGTTTTTCTTGATGACCAAGAGTCAGAGATCCCAGAAGGCGTCAGTAACCCTAAAGCAATCATGTGGGTGGTTATTGGCTTGATACTGCTTCCTTTGGCAGCCAGCATGCTGGTTGATAACGCGGTAATTATTGCTAAACACTTTGGTATGAGCGACCTTGTTATCGGCCTAACTATTATCGCCATTGGCACTAGCCTGCCAGAACTGGCCGCATCACTTGCGGGAGTTTTAAAGGGTGAAGACGACATGGCTGTCGGTAACATTATCGGTTCGAATGTGTTTAACATTCTGGCGGTAATGGGGATTCCTGGCATCATTAATCCATCGGTGCTCAGTGAGTACGCGATGGGACGTGACTTCTGGGTCATGTTAGGCGTTTCATTGTTACTTGTCGCGATGTGTTTGGGTAAATCACGCAGTATTAACCGTATTGAAGGTGCCATCTTGTTTGTGTGCTTCTTAGGTTACCAAGTGTACTTATTCGCAAACATGACCGCTTAATTACCACGATCAATAAGTAGAGATCTGATATGTCCAATCAATTTGATTTTCGCGCTGCTGCTAAACAAGTTCTTGATATCGAAGTTGCTGCTCTGCAAGAGCTAGATACCTACTTTGATGATCAATTTGAAAAAGCGTGTGAACTTATCCTTTCCAACAACGGCAAAGTTGTCGTTATGGGTATTGGCAAGTCAGGCCATATTGGTAACAAGATTGCCGCCACTCTGGCAAGCACTGGGACTTCTGCGTTTTTCGTTCATCCAGGCGAAGCCGCACATGGTGACTTGGGTATGATTAGCCCAGGTGACATTGTGCTGGCAATTTCTAACTCTGGTGAATCAAACGAAATTTTGTCTCTATTTCCAGTATTAAAGCGCCTGAATATTAAGATCATCAGCATGACAGGTAAGCCAGAATCAAATATGGCCAAGCTGTCTGACTTACACCTGCAAATTACGGTACCTCAAGAAGCTTGTCCGTTAGGCCTGGCGCCAACTAGCAGTACGACTGCCACATTAGTGATGGGAGATGCATTAGCCGTAGCTCTGCTTCAAGCTCGTGGTTTTTCTGCCGAAGATTTTGCCCTATCTCACCCAGGTGGTGCACTGGGGAGAAAACTGCTACTTAAGTTGTCTGATATTATGCACTTTGGAGAAGCGTTACCTAAAGTTTCTCCTGACGCATTAATTCGCGATGCCCTGCTTGAAATTTCAGAAAAGGGGTTAGGCATGACAGCCATCGTCGATGAGCACGATGCTATGCTTGGTATATTCACCGATGGTGATTTACGTCGTACCTTAGACAAGCGTATCGATATTCATACGACGGCAATTGGCGAGGTCATGACGACAAACCCAACCACAGCACACCCTGATATGCTGGCGGTTGAAGGTTTGAACTTGATGCAGAATAAAAACATTAACGCTCTGATTTTATGTAAAGACGAAAAAATTGTGGGTGCACTGAACATGCACGATTTACTAAAAGCTGGCGTGATGTAATATCAGCACAAACATTTAAATCATTTATTAGACGAATAAAGGCAATGGTCAGGGAAGTACTGAGCTAAACGATAGGCCTTCATTATATGAGTTTTACTCGCCTTATTTATTTGCTCTTGATCTTCGTTGTAGCGTGGTGCGGTTATTACCTACTAACCCCTAAAGGCAACGACGCAATTCAAGTAGCACCAGATTCTGAACTGCCCATGTTCAGTGGTTCTGGATTAGAAAACATCACCTACGGTGAAGATGGTGTCCGCAGTTACATCATTCGCTCCACTAACTTAGACCATTATGCTAAGAGTGGAGATACTATTTTTAATAACCCGACTTTGATGGTTTACCGTGAAGGTAGCGTCATTGAATGGAAGGTGACTGCCACAAGAGCAGTGTTAGATGAAGACCAAGTTTTGACTTTATATGACAAAGTCTTAATGCAAAATCTTCTGCCTGGTGCGAGTTTTGATACCATGGCAACAGACAAATTGGTCATTAATCTAACCAATCGTGATTTTAAAGCTGACCAACAAGTGATGTTGGTTGGACCACAATTTGAAACTACTGGAGGCGCAATGCAAGGCAACTTAAAACAGCATACTGCGACTCTGACAGATGAAGTTCAAGGTCGATATGAAACCGTTACACCTTAGCCTACTGGCACTGGTATTGGCGGCGCCTCAAGCGCTGGCACTCAAGTCGGATACTCAACAGCCGGTTTACATAAACTCTGACACTCAACAGGTGGATATGAAGAGTAACCAGGTTGTTTTTGAAGGCGATGTATCTCTTAAGCAAGGGAGCATCAATATCGATGCTGATAGAATCGTGGTAACTCGCGATCCTAAAACCGAAGCAATTAAACAGATTCAAGCATTTGGTAAACCTGCGAAGTTTTCTCAGCTGATGGACGATGGTAAAACACTTAGTGGTCAAGCTACGGAGTTGGATTACCGTATTTCTACAGACGAACTGACCATGAAAGGTCAAGCGCAGCTGGCGCAAGACAACAACACCATCAAAGGTTCTTCGATTCGTTACCAAATTGGTAAACAAAAGCTAGTCGCAGATAGCTCTAAGGAAGAGCGCGTTACGACCATTTTGCAACCCAATCAGATAGAGAACTAATATGGCAGTACTGAGTGCGAAAAACTTGGCGAAAAGCTACAAAAAACGCAAAGTCGTCACTGATGTTAGCTTAGAAGTTGAATCTGGTCAGATTGTTGGGCTGCTCGGTCCAAACGGTGCGGGTAAAACCACCTCGTTTTACATGATTGTCGGCTTAGTACCTCGCGATGAAGGCACCATTACCATTGACGACAATGACATCAGTATTTTGCCGATGCATAGCCGTTCACGACTTGGCATTGGCTATCTTCCGCAAGAAGCGTCGATTTTCCGTAAGCTTTCAGTAGAAGATAACATCATGGCCGTACTTGAAACTCGTCAAGAAATGACGAGGGAAGAGCGCCAAGATAAACTGGAAGATTTGTTGGAAGAATTCCACATCCAGCACATCAGAACCAGTGCTGGTATGGCACTATCAGGGGGTGAGCGACGCAGGGTGGAAATCGCTCGAGCTTTAGCGGCCAACCCTCAGTTCATTTTATTGGATGAACCTTTCGCTGGTGTTGACCCAATTTCGGTTAATGACATCAAGAAAATCATTGAGCATCTGCGCGATCGTGGTCTCGGAGTGTTAATCACTGACCATAATGTACGTGAAACACTGGACGTATGTGAAAAAGCCTATATCGTGAGCCAAGGGCACCTAATTGCATCGGGAACTCCGGCAGAAGTTCTCAATAATGAACAGGTGAAACAAGTTTATCTCGGCGAACAATTCCGTCTATGATTATATTAGGAACGGTAAGATTCTGAGCATTACAAGGTAAGTAACACTGAATGAAACCTTCATTACAACTCAAGCTAGGTCAGCAGTTAGCCATGACGCCACAGTTGCA
>NZ_JAWOTK010000039.1:0-20925 GCF_033338855.1 Vibrio sp. Vb0937
TTTGATACCGAGGTATCTAATTGGATTATCATCAACGAGTGCCCACACAGATTGATAGGTCTATATTGTTAAAGAGCAACTCTTCTTTGTGATTGACATCACTTCGGAAGAGGCGGCCATTCTAGCGAGATAATTTATTGTGTCAAACACTTTCTTCAAATTATTTCGTTTTTCTTTTCAGCCTTATCAACTTCGCTTAACCCCTTGTGAGACCTTGCCCTGTCGACGAGGAAGCATTATAGAGATCGCGCTCACATTGGCAAGTGTTATTTTTCAAAAATTGCAAAAACAATGGTTAAACGATGAGTTTTCGATCAAACCTTTATTTATTCAGCTTTACCCCAAACTCTCACACAACTTATCCACAGAATTGTTCTTTGAGACGTGTTTTTCAAGTACCATAAATAAAGAAAGCTGCTTTATTGCAGCTATCTTTATTAAACTTAACCTAAACTCTATTTAAAGAGCATTATGGCTATATGCCAGACCCATCTTGTTCAGAGCCATCATCTTCGTGTAGGCCACATTCTCGCTTTAAGCCAAAGAATCGAGTTTCTTCCTCTGACATTCCCGGCTCCCATTTACGAGTAGTATGTGTATCACCAACTGAAAGGTAACCTTCATCCCACAATGGGTGGTATTTAAGGCCGTGTTGTTCTAAGTAGTAATGAACGTCTTTATTAGTCCAATCAATTACTGGTAGAAATTTAAACACACCGTTCTGAATTGATAGAATCGGTAAACCTGCACGAGATTTACTTTGCTCTCGACGCAGTCCAGAGAACCACGTTCCAACATTAAGCTCTTTTAACGCTCGACGCATCGGCTCAACTTTATTGAGCTTGTTGTATTTTTCAATTCCCTCTACGCCTTGCTCCCATAATTTTCCATATCGAGCTTCTTGCCAATTCGCACTTTCCTTGGCTCGATAAACTTTTAAATTTAGGTTGAGAGCATCTGTCAGCTCATCGATAAATCGGTACGTCTCAGCAAACAGGTAACCAGTATCGGTTAGAATGACGGGGATGTCCGCTTTGGCGCGAGTAACTAAATGAAGCATAACCGCGGCTTGAATACCAAAACTAGAAGAAACCGCGAACTCGCCTTCTAGATTATCTAAAGCCCACGCTACTCTCTCTTGTGCTGAAAGCTTTTCGAGCTCGACATTAATTTGAGCAAGACGGAGGATTTGCTCCGTCTTTGTTAATGTCAGTAACTCTGTGAGCTCCAGCTTGGATGCTACAGAATCAAGCATGAAAGTCCCTCTTTGATACGAGCACTTCTTGGATAATGCCAGCACGAATAGTGAAATCGCCAAAGGCTTCGCCTTCTTCACGCTCTTTCGACCATCGAGCCACCAGCAGATCAATCTCTTCTAAGATTTGCTTATCCGTGATGTTCTCTTTATACATTTTTGGTACTCGAGTACCAGCACGGTTACCACCTAGGTGCAAGTTGTAACGACCCGGCGCTTTGCCAACTAGACCAATTTCAGCCAACATTGCGCGACCACAACCATTTGGACACCCAGTTACACGCAAAATGATGTTGTCATTTTCTGGTAGGTTGTGCTTCTCCAGAATCCCCTCAACATCAGTAACAAACTGAGGAAGGAAACGTTCAGCTTCTGCCATCGCTAGCGGACAAGTTGGAAAAGCAACACAAGCCATTGAGTTCTTACGCTGTTCACTTACGCCGTCGTCCATTAAGCCATGTTCACGAGCGATCTTTTCAATCTTCGCTTTTTCGTTTTTAGGTACACCCGCAACAATTAGGTTTTGGTTTGCTGTCATGCGGAAATCGCCTTTGTGGATTTTGGCAATTTCAGCAACACCCGTCTTAAGTGGTTTACCTGGAAAGTCTAATAAGCGACCATTTTCGATGAAAAGCGCTAAATGATATTTACCATCAATTCCTTCTACCCAGCCAATACGGTCACCACGTTCTGTGAATTCATATGGACGGCTTTGCTCAAACTTAACACCAGCACGTTTCTCGACTTCCGCTTTAAAGACATCGCTACCTACACGATCCAATGTGTATTTGGTTTTTGCGTTCTTACGGTTTGAACGGTTACCCCAGTCGCGCTGAGTTGTTACTACAGCTGCGGCAACATCAAGTGTCTTGTCCAGCGGAATAAAGCCAAAGTCGTCAGCGCGGCGCGGATAAGTTGATGTATCGCCATGCGTCATCGCTAAGCCGCCGCCGACCAGGACGTTAAAACCAACCAGCTTGCCGTTATCTGCAATCGCTACGAAGTTGAGATCGTTAGCGTGTACATCTACGTCATTTTGCGGTGGGATAACCACTGTGGTTTTAAACTTACGTGGTAAGTAGTTCTTGCCTAGAATCGGTTCGTCTTCTTCTGTGCTTTCTACTTTTTCACCGTCTAGCCAAATCTCTGCATAAGCGCGCGTCTTTGGTAATAGATGCTCACTGATCTTCTTCGCCCATTCGTAAGCTTCTTGGTGTAACTCTGACTCCACTGGGTTAGTGGTACACAACACGTTACGGTTTACATCACCCGCGGTTGCAATCGAATCAATGCCAATACTGTTGAGCGTTTGATGCATCAACTTAATATTCGGTTTTAATACCCCATGAAACTGGAACGTTTGGCGAGTCGTCAGACGAATACTTCCATATAAAGAGTGCTCCGTTGCGAACTTGTCGATCGCTAACCATTGCGTTGGAGTGATGATGCCTCCAGGCATACGAGCACGAAGCATCACATTATGTAATGGTTCCAGTTTTTGCTTTGTGCGTTCATTACGGATATCACGATCGTCTTGTTGATACATACCGTGGAAACGAATTAACTGGAAGTTGTCGGCAGTAAAGCCACCTGTAATACGGTCCTGTAAATCTTGCTCAATAGTGCCACGTAATAAGTTGCTTTCTCGCTTCAGGCGCTCGTTATCAGATAGCGGCCCTAACTCTTCACCTAATACAACCTGCTTATTATTGTCCGTAGAAAAAGTCATTAGTAAACATCCCTCTGATAACGTTTCGCTTTACGTAGGTCATTAATAAATTGTTCTGCATCGTCACGCGGCATCTTGCCTTCTTGTTCAGCAACGATAACCAATGCGTCGTGCACATCTTTTGCCATACGCGTTGCATCACCGCAGACATAGATATAAGCGCCTTCTTGGATCCACTGCCACACTTGAGCTGCGTTTTCTAAGATGCGATGTTGTACGTAAACCTTTTCAACTTGGTCACGACTAAAGGCAACATCCAATCGGCTTAGTACTCCTGACTTGAGATACTTTTGCCATTCCACTTGGTACAAGAAGTCTTGAGTGAACGTGCGATCACCAAAGAACAACCAGTTTTTGCCTTCAGCATCGCGGTTTTCACGTTCCTGAATAAAGCTACGGAATGGTGCGATCCCTGTGCCAGGACCAACCATGATAATTGGAGTACTATCATCTTCCGGCAGTTTAAAGTTGTTGTTATGCTCAACAAATACTTTAACTTCATCTCCCTCTTCGAGACGCTGAGCTAAGAAACTAGACGCACCACCATATCGTTTTTCGTCGTTTTGTTCGTACTCAACCAAAGCAACCGTTAGGTGTACTTCTTCATCGACATCTTCTTGGCTTGATGCAATAGAGTAAAGGCGTGGAGTAAGACGACGAAGCAAACCAATCAACTCATCTGCGGTTAACTTGGTTTTCTTTTCTGCCAGTACATCAACGATTTGAGTATTTGCAGAGTACTCGCGAAGCTTATCTTTATCTTCAACTAACTTTTGTAGCTTCTTGCTACCGGATAACTCGGCAAACTTTGTGATGAGCTGCGGGTTAGATGTTGTGATTTCATATTTACTCACGAGAGCACTGTGGATTGACAAGCTTTCACCATCAACGTCAACAGTCTCAACCCCAGACAAACCGACCTTACCAAGAATGGCATTTGCAAGTTCCGAGCTATTTTCAAACCACACACCTAGTGCATCACCTGGCTGATACGTTAAGCCCGAGCCTTCTAAGTCGATTTCTATATGACGAACGTCTTTTCCAGAGTCACGGCCCGTGATTTTTTGACTGGTCAGTAACGTCGCAGTGTACGGATTTTGTTTATTGTAAGGAGAGTGCGCAGTCGCAGCTTGACCCACAGGAAGTTGAACCACATCCGCTTCAGAGCCAGAAGAAAGTGTATCTTTTACCTTGTCTAACGCATTCTTACGCCATTCAGTTGCGGGGGCTTCATAATCCACATCGCAATCAAGACGCTCGATAAATGGAGTCGCGCCTAGCTTTGATAGGTAAGTGTCGAAGTCTTTACCGGTCTGACAGAAGAACTCGTAGCTAGAATCTCCCAATGCAATAACACCATATTGCAGGTTTGGCAGCTTAGGAGCCTTCTTCGATTGCAAAAACTCATGTAGCTCAATGGCATTGTCTGGCGCTTCGCCTTCGCCGTTAGTCGATGCCACAATAATGACATGCGTTTCTTTGGCTAAGTTTTTACCTTTGTAATCGCTTGCATCAAAAAGTTCGACTGCAATTCCTTCTGCTTTTGCTTCCTGTTCCAGAGCTTCAGCAACACCTTTAGCATTGCCCGTTTGGGAAGCAAAAATAATACTCAACTTACCTGCTGGCTTCGCTGATATGGCTGCCGTTGCTTGTGCAATTGGCGTTACCGCTGTGTTTGGTTGATTTTGAGCTAATCCCCAAAAATACCCACTGACCCAAGCAAGTTGCTGTGAAGACAACTCAGAGACAGTTTGTTGGAGTGAGCTAATTTGTTGGTCATTCAGAGGGCTTGTGATTGGAGGATTTCCTCCTTGCCCATTATTATCTTCAGACACATTCTTGTGAGAATACTCATTCTTTTGAAAAGACATTATCACGACATCCCTATTCATTGCGTGACGATAGAGTACCCACTCTCCTTAATAACAAGAAAGAATAGAAGTGAATGTTTTATAACTTTTTGGAAGTAAGAACGGCTTACTTTTTGCTCATCGATCTTCAATGCGGACTTGTTGAAAGCCTACTGCCATTGCCGATTTTGACGCAGTATCCAAATCTTCATAAAGACATTCTTCGCCGTGACTGTCCGTTAGAAAAACAAAACCACCGCGCGCATGTCTGAACTCTACAACCCAACCACCCTCTTGGATTGCAGGCTCAATAATCGCTTCGATAAGCTGATTTTCACGGAATAGATGTCTTAGTTCATTTATTGTCATCGCTATCCCTGCTTTAACTTTCACATTGCTCCTAGGTAAGCATGGTCTAAGTCAGCCAAATAGGGAGAAATTTCGATTAGATATAATGAAGTGATATAAAAAAACGCCGCTTATAAAGCGACGTTTTAAGTAAATCGAATATCTAACATGGCTGAATTTAGAACGCGTATTCCGCACTCACAAAGAAGCCGTTAGCAAAAATAAACTCTTTCCCTAGATCCGACATGAATTTATCGGACTCTAAATCAATCACACGGTAACCTCCACGAAAAGCCAGTCGAGCTTTTTCGAGCGGTACATTGTATTGAACACCTGCCATGAAATCGGTGCTTTTGATACCTTTGTTGTCACCAAAGTTTATCTCACCAATCACATCAAAGTTTGTATCCGGAACTTGAATTTCTGCGTAACCATACCAAGCCCAAATCAGCTCATCAAATTCTTCTACACGCCTGCTTGAGCCAGCATCAATGTATTTAGTGTCACTTAAATTACTGAACGTGAGACCCGCATCAAAGTGCAATAAATCATGCTCTAGAACGTGGTAATACAAGGTTAAATCGAGCTTATCGAACCCCATGTAATCCGCATCAACACTTGAGTAACGAAGGCGCGCATTAGGGACATATTTAACATCATGTTCAATCGCCGCGTAAAAAGTGCCTGCGGTACTGCTATCTCGTCTCACTTCATTAACTTTAGTGTCGGCAGCCCATACCTCTGCGCCGACTTTTGTCGATACAGAGTACTCTGCAAAAACAGGAAAAGATACTGCCAACGATAATGCCGTTAAAGCGATGTTCGCTTTATTTGTCATGTAGTATTTACTCCGAGATAGCTGATATTCACGTAGAGGACGTGAGAGGAAATATACCATATTCTCACGCCTCTCCATCAACTAAATGATGTTACTCATTATTTATAGCGGGGCTGAGCGACGTAATTCTTGAAGAACCAAATACCCAATGCAATCACGATTAACCATGGTAATAGTTTAAGTACCGCTCCAACCATTCCCAGTAAAAACATCACAACTAACGCAATACCAGTTGCTGCGAATACGGTCATCATTGTGATACCCGTAACCAACAAGGTCGCCGCAAAGACTAAAATAAAGATTAGCTCCAACATAATCACTTCTCCATTTGTTTTCAATAAACAGAGCAGTTTCCATACCAACTTACAGAAACGAAGTTAAGATTATGATTTTTAATAAAAAAACAAAGCCAGAGGCATTTCTGCACTCTGGCTTTATCATTCTTTAGTTGGTAATTTTAGCCATTCACTGGCGAATTTTACACATTCAATTCTTTTGGAATCTTAGCTAGCGCGTCTTGCAATACTTCTAGACCAGAACCTGGTTTGTGCGCATTTTCACTGATATGACGACGCCATTGACGAGCACCGGGCATGCTTTGGAACAAACCTAACATGTGGCGGGTAATATGACCAAGGTACGCACCTTTCGCTAATTGCGCTTCAATGTATGGATACATCTCTTCAACAATTTCGCTGCGTTTCTTCACTGGAGCATTAGAGCCAAACAACTCTTGATCTACCGATGCCAGTAAATATGGGCTTTGGTATGCTTCACGACCAATCATCACACCGTCAAGATGCTGAAGATGTGCTTTTGCTTCTTCTAATGATTTCACGCCACCGTTAATCGCAATCGTTAGGTGTGAGAAGTCTTGCTTCAATTGGTAAGCGCGTGGGTAATCCAATGGTGGGATCTCGCGGTTTTCTTTTGGGCTTAGACCACTTAACCATGCTTTACGTGCGTGGATAGTGAACTGCTCACAGCCACCCTTTTCTGAAACAATAGAAACGAAATCCGTTAGGAACTCGTAGGAGTCTTGATCATCAATACCAATGCGAGTCTTGACTGTTACAGGGATATCGACCACGTCTTTCATTGCTGCGACACAATCCGCAACTAACTGCGGTTCAGCCATTAGGCAAGCACCAAATCGACCGTTTTGTACGCGGTCAGATGGACACCCCACATTTAGGTTAATCTCATCGTAGCCACGCTCTTGCGCTAGCTTGGCACACGTAGCCAAATCTGCTGGGTTTGAACCACCAAGTTGAAGGGCTAACGGATGCTCTTCTTCGTTATAAGCCAGGAAATCTCCTTTTCCATGAATGATCGCACCTGTCGTCACCATTTCAGTGTACAACAGGGTTTCTTTGGTCATTAAGCGATGGAAGTAGCGACAATGACGATCAGTCCAATCTAACATTGGTGCTACGGAGAGCCTGCAAGAATGAGTCATGATATAAACACCCGTTTTTATGTTGCCAAGGTCGAGCGCAGCAGTACGCTCAAAAAATAAGTCGGGTATTGTATACCCAAGCACCTCTGGGTGCTAGTTTCAGCGAGAATGATTTGGTTGGCTGACTAGCCAAGTGCTTAGGAATACGCAGAAGTAATACGAATCTGTCATTCGTTGATTCATTCTGTGATGATTATTCCGCCTTCACACCACCACCGACTTGCTTTAATTCATGATTTTCGTTCTGATAGTGGGTAAAATGAAGCATTTCTAAACGAACTTCGTATAGAAATGATTTATCATAGAGCACGTCCGATAGTTATGGTGAAAGGTTTGAACCCAACAATCATTGAACAAATTGAAAGTATCTGCGCAGAGCGTGGAGTACGACTGACTCCGCAACGCCGACGCGTATTTGAACTCATTTGTTCTAATCGCCGCGCCTCAAGTGCGTATGAGCTATTGGAGCAACTAAAAGAGAGTGAGCCTCAGGCTAAGCCGCCCACTGTTTATCGAGCATTAGATTTTCTCCTAGAGCAAGGCTTCATCCACCGAGTGGAATCGACAAATAGCTTTATTACTTGTTGTTCTTTCAATACTCAGCAGCACTTTTTCCAATTACTAATTTGCGATAAATGTGGTGATGTCGTTGAACTCGAAGATGAGACGCTGATATCCTTGTTAGCCGAAAACGCCGAGAAGCATGGATTCAAACTGACCAACCAAGTTATTGAAACTCATGGTGAATGCCAGGCCTGTTCCTCCGAGACGAAAGAAAAAGTATAGAAGAACGTTATGCGCGCTGAATTTGTAAACCCGTTTTTAGCTTCTTTAATGAACGTGCTAAAAACTATGGCTTCTCTTGAGCTGAAGCCACAAAAACCGCGAATCAAAAAAGATGAGATCGCACGAGGTGACGTTTCTGGTCTGATTGGTATGGTAGGCCCACAAACTCGTGGTTCAATGTCGATCACCTTTGATGAAGCACTCGCCCTAGAAATCATGCAGAACATGCTTGGTGAACGTCCAAATGGGCTCAATGAAGAAGTGACCGATATGGTGGGTGAGATCACCAACATGGTTACTGGTGGTGCGAAACGCATTCTGGCGGAAAGTGGTTTTGACTTTGATATGGCAACACCGGTTGTGGTTTCGGGCCGAGGTCATACGATTCGCCACAAGTGTGAAGGCTCAATTATTATCATGCCTTTCTCTTCCCAATGGGGAAATGCCTTTATCGAAATTTGCTTCGAATAAAAGAGAAAAAATAGGTTGGCACTGGCCAACCTATTTTGTTTTTGCCTCAGGCAATAAAAAGGTCAGCATTTGCTGACCTTTTCTTTATCTATTCAAACATTAAGCTTTGAACGCTTTAAATGCGTTGATTAGACCATTTGTTGAGCTGTCATGCGAGCTGATTTGAGACTCGTCTGCAAGCTCAGGTAGGATTTGGTTAGCCAGTTGTTTACCTAGCTCCACGCCCCACTGGTCAAAACTGAAGATATTCCAGATAACACCTTGTACGAAAATTTTGTGTTCGTACATTGCGATCAAGTTACCTAGCGTACGAGGCGTGATTTGCTTCACTAGAATAGAGTTTGTTGGACGGTTACCTTCAAACACTTTGAATGGCGCAATCGCTGCCACTTCTTCAGCATTCTTACCTACTTTCACCAACTCTTCTTTCACGGTTTCTTCATTTTTACCAAACGCTAGAGCTTCAGTTTGCGCGAAGAAGTTAGACATCAGTTTTTGGTGATGATCGCTAGCTGGGTTGTGGCTAATTGCAGGTGCAATGAAGTCACATGGGATAAGCTTAGTACCTTGGTGAATTAGCTGGTAGAACGCGTGCTGACCGTTGGTACCTGGTTCACCCCAAATGATTGGGCCAGTTTGGTAAGTTACAGCATTGCCGTCACGGTCAACGTATTTACCGTTTGATTCCATGTTACCTTGCTGGAAGTACGCCGCGAAACGGTGCATGTACTGATCGTAAGGCAGAATAGCTTCTGATTCCGCACCGTGGAAGTTGTTGTACCAAATACCGATAAGCGCAAGGATCACAGGGATGTTGCTTTCTAGATCTGTTGATACAAAGTGCTTGTCCATCTCGTGAGCGCCATCAAGCAGCTCAACGAAGTTGTCGAAACCTACTGCTAGTGCAATTGATAGACCGATCGCAGACCATAGTGAGTAACGGCCACCAACCCAGTCCCAGAATTCAAACATGTTCGCTGTATCGATACCAAATTCAGACACGGCTGTCGCGTTTGTTGAAAGCGCAGCAAAGTGCTTAGCCACATGAGCCTGATCACCCGCCGATTCTAGGAACCAATCACGAGCAGTGTGCGCGTTAGTCATGGTTTCTTGTGTTGTAAACGTCTTAGACGCGATCAAGAATAACGTCGTTTCTGGGTTAACTTTCTTCAACGTTTCAACGATGTGTGTACCATCAACGTTAGATACGAAGTGAAGGTTTAGATGATTTTTGTATGGCGCTAGAGCTTCCGTCACCATGTAAGGGCCAAGGTCAGAACCGCCGATACCGATGTTCACAATATCGGTAATTGCTTTGCCTGTGTAACCTTTCCATTCACCGCCGATAACGCGCTCAGTGAATGATTTCATTTTTTCTAGAACCGCGTTCACTGCTGGCATTACGTCTTCGCCATCTACCATAACTGGAGTATTAGCGCGGTTACGTAGTGCAGTGTGAAGAACAGCGCGACCTTCTGTTTGGTTGATCGCTTCACCACTGAACATCGCTTCAATTGCAGATTTCAGCTCGGTCTCTTTCGCAAGAGCAAACAGGTGCTTCAGAGTTTCCTCATTGATGAGGTTCTTTGAGTAATCGACTAGGATGTCTGAGCCGAAACGTGCAGAGTATTTGTCGAAACGCGCTGCGTCTTGAGCAAACAGCTCTTTAAGATCCATATCTTGTGCAGATTCGAAATGCGCCGTTAGCGCTTTCCAAGCTTGTGTTTGCGTTGGATTGATATTTTTCAACATGGTCTTTATCCCGATGTTACAGTAGGTTCCATTCCTTACAGTCTAGCGAAAACTGTGGAATCCCCGATTTAGCAAATAGAATATAAATTAGATGTTTGGGCAAATTGCCACAAAACAAGTCTTTGTAATTTTTTTTCAGGCGCCAATTATGACCGAGAGCTTTTACACTCACATTGAGTTAGGTCACGTTCCCTGCCCTGAAATTGAACATTCATTTACGATGACAAGAATCATATCATTTACTAATGACAGGCTCTAATTGGAATAGGATAGACGCCAATTTATAAATTTCCAAAGGAACACGTATGTGGGCACAAAAAACACTGCAATTAAAAGCGAGAAGCCGCGGTTTTCACCTGATAACTGATGAAATTGAACAACAATTACCACAAATAAACGAACTTTCAGTAGGTTTATTACACTTATTTATTCAGCACACCTCCGCCAGTTTGACCTTAAATGAGAATGCTGATCCAACCGTGCGTATGGACATGGAAGCGCACTTCAATAAGTTTGTGCCAGAGCGTGCTCCTTATTATCAGCACACCTATGAAGGTGACGACGACATGCCGGCACATATTAAAGCATCACTGCTTGGCAGTAGTGTGACGGTACCAATCCAAAATGGTCGATTAGCTTTAGGAACATGGCAAGGTATTTACTTGGGTGAGCATCGAGACTTTGGTGGCGGCCGCCGCGTTATTGCTACGATTAACGGTGAGTAGATAAAACAAAGGCTAACCTTGGGTTAGCCTTTCGTTGTTTATTTGGAGTATTCCATCTCGACGCGAGGCGTTAGCTTAGTCACGAGTTCATACGCAATCGTACCAATGTGACCCGCCACTTCTTCTACTGGGAGCTCTTTCCCCCAAAGAATCGCTTCGTCGCTGACTTTATCCGTTGCGTCTGGTCCCAAATCGACCGTCAGCATATCCATGGAAACTCGACCTGCAATAGGTACTTTACGGCCATTAACCCACACCGGCGTACCGTTTGGAGCACTTCTTGGGTAACCGTCGCCATACCCTACAGCGATGACCCCAACTTTTGTATCTCGCTCACTGGTCCAAATACCACCATAGCCAACACTTTCGCCCTTCTTCACTTCACGTACCGCAATAAGGTGGGATTTAAGTGTCATGACAGGCTGATACCCAAGATCTTGCGCCGTTTTGTCATCGAATGGCGACACACCATACATGATAATACCCGGACGAACCCAATCTAAATGGCTTTGAGGCCATGCCAATAACCCCGCAGATGCCGCCAGTGAACGTTCCCCTTGGCAACCAGAAGTCAACGATTTAAACAGCTCAATCTGTTGTGGGGTAATATCGCTATCCAGCTCATCTGCACAGCCAAAGTGGCTCATGTAACGCAACGGTTTCGCTACATTTGGACACTCCTTCAGCCGCGTTACAAACTCGTCATATTGTTCAGGACGAACCCCAAGGCGGTGCATGCCACTGTCAATCTTCAGCCACACGACAACCGGAGTTTCAAGGTCTGCTTGCTCCAAGGCGATAAGCTGCTCTTCACAGTGCACCACGGTTTGGATGTTGTTCGTCACAAGAACAGGTAAATCACCAGGAGAGTAAAAACCTTCTAGCAATAGAATCGGCTTTACTACTCCACAAGCGCGCAGTTGCAATGCTTCTTCAATGCGAGCCACGCCAAACGCATCCGCATGGTTAGCATGTTTTGCGACATGACGTAATCCGTGACCATAACCATTGGCCTTGACGACAGCCATCACTTTACTTTGTGGCGCTTGAGCTTTTACGCGCTGTAAGTTGTGCTGCAACGCAGACAAATCAATGCACGCCTTGGCCGCTTTCATATAGCTCATGGAATTACTCATCATCAATATCGAATGCAGGACCCGCGTAGTTGTCGAAACGCGAATGTTGACCTTGGAAAGTGAGGCGAACAGAGCCGATAGGACCGTTACGCTGTTTACCAATAATGATTTCGGCCGTACCTTTGTACGGACTATCTGGGTGATAAACCTCATCACGGTAGATGAACATGATCAAGTCGGCATCCTGCTCGATGGAACCGGATTCACGCAAGTCCGAGTTTACTGGTCGTTTATCCGCACGTTGCTCTAGGGAACGGTTTAGCTGCGACAGTGCCACAACAGGCACATTTAGCTCTTTTGCCAGCGCCTTAAGAGAGCGAGAGATCTCAGCAATCTCAAGAGTACGGTTATCGGTTAACGAAGGCACGCGCATCAACTGAAGGTAGTCGACCATGATCATAGATAGACCGCCATGTTCACGAGCGATACGGCGAGCGCGCGAACGCACTTCGGTCGGAGTTAGACCAGAGCTATCATCAATGTACATATTTTTCTTCTGCATCAGGATACCCATAGTAGAAGAAATACGCGCCCAATCTTCGTCATCTAGCTGACCCGTACGGATCTTGGTTTGGTCAACACGAGACAAAGAGGCCAACATACGCATCATCAACTGTTCAGCTGGCATCTCTAACGAGAAAATAAGTACGGGCTTTTCTTGTTGCATGGCCGCATTTTCACACAAGTTCATTGCAAAGGTCGTTTTACCCATCGATGGACGCGCTGCGACAATCACCAAATCAGAGCCTTGCAAACCTGCGGTTTTCTTATTGAGATCTGTGAAACCGGTATCGACCCCGGTAACACCATCTTGTGGCGTTTTATACAACAACTCGATACGTTCTAACGTCTTTTCGAGGATGTTGTCGACGTTTTGTGGTCCTTCGTTTTCACTAGTTCGAGACTCGGCGATAGCAAAAACTTTACTCTCCGCCATGTCTATTAAATCTTCAGAACTGCGACCTTGAGGGTCATAGCCCGCGTCCGCAATTTCATTCGCGACACCAATAAGGCCACGAACAATCGCGCGCTCAGCGACAATATCAGCATACGCATTGATGTTAGCTGCACTTGGCGTATTCTTCGCCAAGTCAGCAAGGTAAGCAAAACCGCCTACATCTTCTAACAACTCGTGACGCTCTAGATATTCCGATAAAGTAATAAGATCGAGAGGTTTACCCGCTTCAAGAATGGTTTTTACACCTTCAAAAATCAGGCGGTGTGGACGACTATAGAAATCACTGCTCACAACACGTTCGGCAACGGTGTCCCAACGTTCATTATCCAGTAAAAGACCACCAATTACTGATTGCTCGGCTTCTAGTGAGTGAGGTGGCACTTTGATTGCGTCGACCTGACTGTCTGAAGGTTTGCGATTTCTGTTTTCCGCCATGACTTTGCTCGATAACTACTATTGACCCACGATTATAACCTTAACCTAGCTGAGATGCTTCCCCGAAGCGACAATTACTTGTTAAGAAATCATCATGTGAACCATCCGGGTAATAGCCTGGTTCTTCCGCCTAGCTCTAATAAAAATTAACCTACCATTGACCCAACCAAATATCTGTATCAGTATCATGCCCCTCCTTTTTGATTACGTTCGAGGTTGATGTGTCCCGATACTGGTTACTTAGCTTTAGCCTACTGTGCGCTAGTGCATCGTATGCTGACGAATCAGTACAGCCAGAGCAAAATATTGATGTACCCGACCCACTAAAAACCGAGGTGGAGTTCGGCTATCAAGCTCACACAGGTAACACGGACTCTCGTTCCCTGAATGCTCGTTTGAGTGCTGAATATACGTCAGGTCGACACCGTTCTAATGGTGAATGGAAGTACTACAACTTGTACAAAGACGGTGAAGAAGACAAACGCTCATCCACCTATTCCCTGCAGAGTGACTACAAGTTAGGCCCTAAGACGTATTTGTATGGCAGCTTTAAAGGAGTGGATTCTCGCTACAGTGCTTATTTTAAAGACTATACGTTGTCAGGTGGTTTGGGTTACCAGTTCTCCTACACTGAGAACTTCATTTTAGAGGTAGAAGTAGGCCCTGGTTTTCGCTATCAAGAGCCAAACTTAGACGAAATAGATGATGACGATATTGTCTTTCCCGATATCGTTAGAGAAGGCATTTTTCGAGGAAATATCAACACAACTTGGCATGCGTTGGATAATTTAAGTTTCGCAGCTGATATTACGTTGGTAACAGGTAGAAGTAACACACGTACTGATAGTGAACTCAGTGTAACCAATGATATTACTGAAGATATCGCACTGAAACTGGCGCACTCTCGTCAGTATCACGATAAAGTGCCTGAAGGCTTAAGCAAAGCAGACAGCGTATTTTCCGTTAATTTACTTTTCGCTTTTTAACCCTTTTTCTCTCAGTTTTAGAAATAAAAAAAGCACCTCCGAGGAGGTGCTTTTTAGTATTTCGTCTTGATACTGAATTACTCAGCAGCAACAACTTGTAGGTTAACTGTCGCGAAAACTTCAGAGTGAAGTTGAACGCTGATCTCGAACTCACCAGTGTTACGTAGAGCACCTTCAGGAAGGCGAACTTCGCTCTTAGCAACTTCAACGCCTGCAGCTGTGATAGCGTCAGCGATGTCACGAGTACCGATAGAACCGAATAGTTTGCCTTCGTCACCAGCTTTAGAAGCGATAACTACCGCTTCTAGAGCGTTAACTTTCTCTGCGCGAGCTTCTGCAGCAGCTAGTTGCTCAGCAACTTTAGCTTCTAGTTCAGCACGACGAGCTTCAAACATTTCAACGTTAGCTTTAGTTGCCATAACTGCTTTACCTTGTGGGATAAGGAAGTTACGAGCGTAGCCAGATTTAACGTTTGCAGTATCGCCAAGACCACCTAGGTTACCAATTTTATCAAGTAGAATAACTTGCATTGCTTAATCCTCTTTCTTAATAAAATGAACCGATTACTGATGCTTGTCAGTGTACGGTAGTAGAGCTAGGTAGCGTGAACGCTTGATAGCACGTGCTAGTTGACGCTGGTACTTAGCGCTTGTACCAGTGATACGGCTAGGTACGATTTTACCAGCTTCAGTGATGTAGTTTTTAAGAGTTGCTACGTCTTTGTAATCAATCTCTTGTACGCCTTCTGCAGTGAAACGGCAGAATTTACGACGACGGAAGAAACGAGCCATGGGCTATCTCCTGATCTTAAATTTGAGTAATGTTGTCGGCGTGTAACACTAATTTTCCCACGCCATTTCGGCCGGTTTGATAAGTGACAAAACCACTTACCTTAATGTTACTGCCTTGAACTAAATTCTGAGTTAGTGCTTGTGACCCAAGCCCGCTGACGACTACCGGCATACGACAATAAACTTGTCGAGGTAAGTCAGCTTCGATAATAGTAGAGCGATGCTCCAGCCAAAACCGACAGTGTTCAATGCCACCAGGGCTTTTACTACGAATGGGCGGTTTGGCAATGGTGCCGCTCAGCTCCATTCGATTGGCCATAAGAAAACTTACTCAGCAGCTTCTGACTTAGCTTCAGGCTTAGCTTCAGAACGCTCTTCACGACGTGGAGCACGCTCTTCTTTTTGCTTAAGCATGATAGATTGCTCAGTGATCGCTGCTTTAGTACGCATGATCATGTTACGTAGAACTGCATCGTTGAAACGGAAAGCAGTTTCTAGCTCATCAATTACAGCTTGGTCAGCTTCAACGTTCATAAGAACGTAGTGAGCTTTGTGAAGCTTGTTGATTGGGTAAGCCAGTTGACGACGGCCCCAGTCTTCTAGACGGTGGATTTTACCGCCAGCTTCAGTGATTGAACCAGTGTAACGCTCGATCATGCCAGCAACTTGCTCGCTTTGATCTGGGTGCACCATGAATACGATTTCGTAATGACGCATTGGTTGCTCCTTACGGATTATTCAGCTTCCACAAATGGCTCAGTCGTCCAGAGGAAGCAAGGAACTAAAGATAATTGACTGAGTTTAAGGAGCACGAATAGTACAGAAAGGGCGTAAAATAGGCAAGTGATTATTTGCTCAGCGCAGCGGATATTTAATTTCTTCTAATACTAGAAAACACAAAGGCTGCCAACAAGCTGGCAGCCTTTAAAATCAGCGTGTTATTGCGCTGGCTTATCGGTGCTTATTTAACTTCAGCCAGTTCAGCGCGCATTTGATCGATCACTTGTTTGTAATCTGGCTCACCGAAAATCGCCGAGCCTGCAACAAACATGTCTGCGCCCGCTTCTGCAATTTCACGAATGTTGTCAACCTTCACACCGCCATCGATTTCTAAGCGGATATCACGGCCAGACTCGTCAATCATCTTACGAACGGCACGCAGTTTATCTAGTGTATGAGGAATGAATGATTGACCACCAAAACCAGGGTTTACCGACATCAGTAGAATCATGTCGACTTTATCCATAATAAACTCAAGACTTGCAAGTGGCGTTGCTGGGTTTAGTACCACACCAGCCTGACAGCCGTGCTCTTTAATTAACTGCAGTGTACGGTCTACATGATCAGAAGCTTCTACATGGAACGTAATCATTGACGCACCCGCTTTTGCGAAATCAGGAATAATACGGTCAACGGGTTTCACCATTAGGTGAACATCGATTGGCGCTGTGATGCCATAATCGCGTAGTGCTTTACACACAGGCGCACCAAAAGTCAGGTTTGGTACATAGTGGTTATCCATAACGTCGAAATGCACCACATCCGCACCCGCTGCGAGTACTTTTTCTACATCTTCACCGAGACGAGCAAAATCTGCCGATAAAATGGATGGAGCAATAAGAAAATCTTTCATACCTGACCTCAGTAGTAATGAGCAAACAATCTGCGCGCAATTCTACCGAAGCCAGTGGGGAGATCCACTATTTAGATATAATAGTGTGAGAATTAAGAGCTTGATTTATCCATGTCTGGGGCATGAAAAAGCGCAAGTAGCTCATCAACTTTATTACGACCGTTACCATTACGGCTAATGGTACGCTTTACTTTTACCACATTAAGATCCGCACCGTGATACAACCGACGTGTCAAGGTAGTGTCGTGGTTAGAAATCAACACAGGAATGCCACGTTCAGTCGCTGTTCTTTCAGCAATGTCGGCTAATGCAGCTTGGTCGTCCAACGTGAAACCATTACCTGCGTATGAGGTGAAATTTGCCGTATTTGAAAGCGGCGCATAAGGTGGATCGCAATACACGACGCTCCCTTTGCGCGCACGACGAAATGTTTCAGAATAACCTTCACAAACGAACGTAGCTTTTTTGGCTTTTTCTGCAAAAAACTCCAATTCCGCCTCAGGGAAATACGGCTTTTTGTAAGAGCCAAACGGTACATTGAAGCCACCTTTTTTGTTGTAACGGCATAGGCCATTAAAACCAAAGCGGTTCATGTACAAAAACGCTAAAGAGCGGTACATCACGTCATCGGTTTTATTAAATTCAGCGCGAATGTGTAGGTAGGCTTCTTTGCGGTTGTTCTCAGCGACAAACCAACGCTTCGCTTCAGAGATATACTCTTCAGGGCGTTCTTTCAGCAGGTTGTACAGATTGATCAAATCTGGATTGATATCTGCAAGTAGATAATGGTCATAATCGGTATTCAGAAACACTGAGCCCGCACCAACAAAAGGTTCAACTAGCTTTCGAGCCGGCGGCAAATGACGTTGGATGTCTTCAACCAGTCCGTATTTTCCTCCTGCCCATTTAAGAAAGGCTCGTTGCTTTTTCATCTACTGCTCTATCTATCGACCAAAAATTAAGGCTGCGGAATGTAACATATTTTTCAGGGAAGCTCAGGTTTATTTCACTCGTTCAATTTCACGGTGAACCTGACGGAGTGATTTTGCCCAAGGACTCACCGACTTAACCGAATCTGGCAAGCTTGCGACGGCATCACGAGCCATTTGAATTGTCGGATAATCTTGATATGTGATGATATACCACTCGGTGTCATTACGAACGGTAGGATAAATTCGCACTTGATTATTCAGTTTATGCTCATTGAGAAAGGATTGTACATCTTCCATTGAGGTCATAGCTGCGAGTTGTAAAGTATAAGCTCTTGGCGATAGCGCTTTTAGTTCTTCACGAGCAAATGAAAACTTCACAACAGGTTGGTTTGCCTCACCCTCTTCTGACTGAGCAGGTGCTTGCGCCATATCTTGATTCGGTTTTACGACTTTAATCAAAGGAGAGCTAGTTTCATCGGCGGTTTCTGTTTTCTCAGTACCTACGACGTCATCAATCGCTTTTGTGTCTGCTGAATCAGTTTTACCTTCAAGCAATGCATCGACCACATTCGACTCAATCACCACTCTTTGTTGATTGTCATCACTGCCTACGCTCGCTACTTCTTCTGTCACTGCTGGCGGTAATGAATCAGAATCATCAATCGCACCAGACTTATCAAGGCTGCTAGAGCCATCGGTTACAGGTTGCAGTGAAGACTGCGCTGCACTGACTCCTGACTCTTCAAAAGTTGGAATAACCGTTTGCTCTAAACTGCCAGCAATTTGCTGCGCTTTATCATCAGGACTTGGTTGACTAAGCATCCACCAATAGCCACCAGCAGCAAGCAACAGTAAGACTAATACCACCAACACAATATTCAGGGGTGAACCGACAATCGAGCGGATAATGATCCTTTTTTCCACTTTCATCTCTCCTAACGCCATGATGTCACCCGGTACTGGGTCGACTTTTTTAAATGCATCTCGAACCCGTTTCTCAGACTCATCATCGACGTAGCGCGCAACAAGTGACTCAAAGAAACGACGAGCTTCCACTTCGGACAACATATCAATATCAAGCTCAACAGGCTTTATCTCTTGTCCATAACTGAGACGTGCTAGCAAACCTTCTAAACGTCCAGACTGTGTAAACAGTAAGACATTGATGGTCCAATTTGGCTTATGGTGCGCCTCTAAGACCAGCATCCAAAGCTCAGAGATAAGTGTCTCACTCAATAAATGCGCATCATCGACAACAATTGCAATGTCACACGGCTCATCACCTAAAAGCCTTTCAAGGCTATCAAGTAAAGGCTCTTGCTGATTAAACAATGCGTCTGAAACCAGTTGACTCAAAATAAGGACGCGATGCTGCACATCGTCTTGATTAGAATGACAAAGTAACAAACATTGATTCTTGTTACTGGCACCCACTTCAAGGTATCGCTGCGCTAACCAAGATTTCCCGTACCCATCATGACCATTAATCGCAATGAGATTGGAACCAAAGTTAGTCAGTAGACCTAATCTATCAAGCAACTCGATTTGAGAATCTAATTCCAGTACGTGAGCAACACTCATCTAATAACCTTAATACACTACAAGAATGACGCCCAAAGGCGCCATTACAAGGTTAAATATCGCGACCGAAGTCTATTGCCTGTTTGAGTACGTCTTGTGTCGTATCAGCAATTACCTCGGCAGTGCCAATGCCTGTAGGCAAAACCAATCGTAATTGACCAGAGAGGACTTTCTTATCTCGCATCATGTGCTTGATGAAGTCATCGAAATTCATACTGTCTGGAGTATGCACAGGCAGTTTTGCACGACGCAAAATCGCAACAATACGCTCAAATTGCTCTTCCGAGATCAGACCACGTAGATGCGACGTTTTGGCCGCCATAACAGTGCCGGAAGATACCGCTTCACCATGCAGCCAATTGCCATAGCCAAGTTCCGCTTCAATCGCATGACCAAAGGTGTGACCTAAGTTAAGCAAAGCACGGATGCCCGACTCTTTCTCATCCTGAGCCACCACTTCCGCTTTTATTTCACAGCAACGTGCGATCGCATAAGTTAGTGCTTCTTCATCCAACGCATACAAGCGCTCAAGATTGTCTTCTAACCATACAAAAAAATCTGCATCGTAAATAATGCCGTACTTAATGACTTCGGCGATACCCGCAGCGAACTCACGTTCAGGCAACGTCGACAGGCAGTTGGTATCAATGATCACGGCTTTAGGTTGGTAAAACGCACCTATCATGTTCTTACCCAACGGATGGTTCACCGCGGTTTTTCCACCAACCGAAGAGTCCACTTGGGATAGTAATGTGGTCGGTATTTGAACAAAGTCGACCCCACGCTGGTAACAGGCAGACGCAAAACCCACAAGGTCGCCAATAACACCACCACCTAACGCGATGATCACAACATCACGAGCATAACTCCCTTCCAGTAAGAAGTTCATTACTTGATTAAATACATCCAAGTTTTTGTACTGTTCACCGTCAGGCAATTCTAACAAGGATGCACTACAACCGAGCTGCTCGAGTTGCTTTAAAATTTTGTCTGCATACAAAGGCGCCACTGTGACATTACTGATCACAACAACTTTTTGTTTTGCATTTTTGTTTGAGAGAACTTGAGAGAGGTACGCCGGGTCCTCAAATAACCCGGCGCCAATAGAGATTGGGTAGCTACGCTCAGCTAGGTTGACCGTAATCCGTTCCATCGGTTTGCTCCAATTAAAAAAAAGATAAAGACTTATCTCTCTTCTAGCATTTTTACGATCTGGTTGGCTACCACTTTTGCACTTTGATCGTCAGTGCGAACAGTGTA
>NZ_JAWOTK010000040.1:0-18954 GCF_033338855.1 Vibrio sp. Vb0937
GGTTGAAAGCACCGGTCTTGAAAACCGGCATACGTTAATAGCGTATCTAGGGTTCAAATCCCTATCTCTCCGCCACTATTAAGAAGCCTCGCTAGAAATAGCGAGGCTTTTTTCATTTCCGCACATCTTTATTACTCTATCTATGCTTGCCAAAAATCAATTCCATATGCGATCTACTTTTCGACAAAGTAATATTGGTATCGGTATTGGTTGTGACGTTTTGATTTTTGCTAAGAAGTGCAGTTGCCTCTAAAGCTGTTCATCCTCATCACTGCATGCTGTCCCGATAAGGTTGTTGGAGATGCTTTGTTAAGGTGTTGAACCATCTATTGCCTTATCGTTCTCTTAAAGCACTACCATTGCTTCTCTAGCCCCTTTTACTGGATAGACCGAACAAATAAGCATACTCAAATAGCCACTGTTTCACTGATGTGTCTTTTTGTTTTGCTCAGTCGAGCGATGCGTGTGCTCTATTGCCTAAATCTAGCTACGTCTTAAAACCATACATCAACAGGCTAAAGTTACGTATTCCTGCATCTTTTAAAATTGTTTTGGATTCTGCTGGAATGACAGGATCAGAGTAGTCAAAAGAGAAGAGTGAAAGTGAAGCGATAGTGAGTTGCTAGGAAGTTGGAAATTACTTGGGAACCAATGAATTTGATAAACATATTGATGTAAGGACTAAAGGGTTAATAGCAGGCAATAAAAAAGCCGACAGGTAAGCTGTCGGCTTAGTTAGGTCATCTTAAGTTAGTCATTCTGGACGAGCGTGAGAGCTTTACGAGAGACTTCGTGAGCAGCTTTGGTTAGATTTTGCTTCTCTAGTGTGTCTGCTAGGAATGCATAGTCAGAGACGTCAGAGCGAAGCTTTAAGGCGATCTCAAAGTGATCCTGGGCTTCTTGCCACTTCTCTTGACGGAAATAGAAGTGCGCTAATGCGCTATGGGCAGCGGCGTTATCCGGTTCTTTCTTCACTACTCCCTCTAAGAAGACCACGACAGGGTGGGTATCTGGCAGATTTAGATCTGGCAGTAGTTGATAAAGCTCTGGGGCAGGTTGTTTTTTTAATGCTTCTTTTAGCACGGTAAAGGCTTCTGCATCAGCTTTTCGTGTGATGAGTTCTCGAGCAAAACAGGCAACGAGGTGTGTGTCTTGTTTCACTTTACGTGAGAGACTATTCCAATGAGAGATAAGCCCTTCGCTACCTTGTTGTTGCGCTACTTCATGGAGTAAGCCGCACTGCGCCTTTTGAATCAGCTCTGCATGTTCTTCTTCCGTGATGAGTTTTGCTTTGGTTAGTTGTGGCAAGAGGTCAATAAGAGGTTGCCACAACTTTAGCTGCATGTACGTTGTTTTCAGCAAGTTCAATACAATAGAGTTACTCGCATACTGACTTTTTAACGATTGCAAGGTATCGAAAGCGGACTCGAACTCGTTGTCGCGGATAAATTGTTTCGCTCGAGTCAGTTCTACTGCGAGATGGGCGTTCTCTTGTTGGCTCGCTAGCTCTAGATAGTGATCTCGTTTTGCTTTATCACCTTGGCCTTGTGCGGCTTCAGACGCAACCAAGTAGCAAAGCAGCGGCATATCGTGATGATTTGCCCAGCGAGTTACTTTCTTCTCAGCACCTTTCCAGTCACCTTCTAGCAGTTTAATAATGCCTTCATTGGTGTATCGGCGGGAATGGCGCATTTTGCGAACACTGAAGTAGTTCCATGTTGTAGAACTAGCATAAACTAACTTCTTAATCAGGTACTCAAGCAGAAAAAGACCTGCGAGTGCAGCGATAACGAAAACCACTAATGTCGTTACGCTCATCTCGATCGTTTTCTCGGCAATGGAGATGAGTACATAGCCTTGCTGACCAGAAAACTGGGTGCCAACAAATAGTCCTGCGCCTAGTACAACAAATAGGAAAATAAGACGAAACATTACTTATCCTCCATGCCTGTCATCGTTGTGACTTCACGACGTAGGCGTTCACGGATGACATCTGATAGTTGAGACTGACTTTGCAGTTTTGTTGGGTATTCCACTTGAATATTTTGCTGACTTAGCAGGTTAACCGTTTTGTTGAACTCTTTAACGGAATTATCGTCTTGGTTGAAGAAAGCTAATGCCCATTTGTCGGCTGTTTTTAGAGATGTGGTGTAAATTTCACCTTGTTCTTGGTACACCGCTTTTATTGCCGTTTCCAATTTGGCTTTGATGTTTTCTTTCAGGTAAAAGTGTTGCTCAGGAGAAAGCAGTGGAATGACGTTACCATCGCGCGTGCGGAAGGTAATGAAGTTTTCCGAAAAGTCCTTCAAAGAGGTCATTAAGTTATCTTGCCAGTTTGCGATATCTTCAGACACTTCAGTGTTTTCTACGGCTTCAGCTTCAGGTAGCAGTGCATTGGCGAGAGGGAGCTTGTCTACTTGCTGTTGCAGGGCAGTTAAGCGTAATACCAATCCATCACGGTCAATTAGCGGGATAGTGCGAAGTTTGGTGATATCGTTTGCCATTGCTTTACGTAGTTTGACGAGACTAGGGTCATTCAGCGCTGCAATGCGTTGGTCTGCACTTTCCATCAGTTGAGTCGCGCTTTCTACATCGTGCTCTAAGAACAATTTACGGCCGGCTAATTTGACGAGGTAATCGGCTTCCGCCAATAGCCAGTCGTTTGGTCGACGACCTTTCACATCGGCAACGGCGAGCTGTAAGCTTTCAATGCTCTTCTGTTGCTGTCCAAGTACCACTTCCGCTTTGTGTGTCACGGTTGTTGCTTTCTCGATGGTTTCTTCTTGTACCCGGCTGAGCTCTTGCTTCATGGAAGCTTGAGTGCTTTCTAGCTGACTTTTTAGTTGGGCGATCTGCGCTTGGTAATCGGCTTGCTGTTGATGCAGCTTGTACGCGAGGCCACCGCCAAAAATAATCGATAAGATGATAGCGACCGTGCCTAGTTTGACACCGCGTTTGCCTTGTTTTTCTTCAAACTCGACTTTTGGTTCTGCTGTTTTTGGGGGCTCGGCCGCTTGTGGTTGCTCTTTTTTAAGGTTCGCATCCTGCTGCGATGTGGTTTTTTCGATTAGCGGTGCCGATGAGGTTTCTTCGGAAAGGTTTTTATCGTTATTTTTTTGGTCGTTATTTTTACTTGTCATGCCTATATCCTGTGTAGCTAGGGCTGGAGAGCCGCCAGTAATTCTTGGTTGGATGCGCTTCCCGTGCATCTCACGCGAGTGAACCCCCTTTGAATTGCGATGTCAGCGATACGCTGACTGGGGATATACAACTCTTGTTGATTAAGCCAAGTCAATTGCTCCGACGTCAATTGGCTGCACAAATAATCCAGTTGTTCACCACTGGTGACAACAATCTGGTTAATTTGTAGGTTTTTCCATAGTGAGACACAGCTTACTGGATCGAATGGGATGAATTCTCTCTTGTAAGTCTCACTATAGTGAACTTTTGCGCCACGTCTCACCAATGCATCTTTGATCAGTTCTCTTCCGCCGTTACCACGAAGGATAAGAACTTGTTGTTGTGCCACATTGTTGAGCTCTGGCAGTCGCAATAAGTGTTCACTATCACTGACTTGGGGATAGTGTACTTTCTGTTGGGTACATTTGCTTAAATAGTGTGCTGTTTTTTGACCAACGGCAAGGTAAATAGCTTGTTTCGGCCATGACATCCCGTTGCTGGCTAAGATTTGCTGTGCACATTGCACTGCATGTCGACTAACAGCGATAACAATTTGAGCTTGATGTAGATGTTTAGAGAGGTGCGTGTCCGTGAGATCGGCGACAATGTCGATCAGAGGATGGTGATATGCGGAAATGCCGTGCCTTTCGAGCAGAGAGCAAAGCGCGTTGCCTTGCTCTCCCGGCCGAGTGACCAACACTGCCATGGTTATTCGTTATCTGCGTACAGCTTAGTTAGGATTTCACGAGCGCCGTTATCTAGCAGCTCATTGGCTAGCTGCACTCCTAATGCTTCGCCATCTTTACGATGGCCACGAATTTCACCACGAACAATTTCGCTGCCATCTGGTTCGCCAACTAATGCGCGTAACCAAATGTTGTCGCCGTCTAGTAGGGCATAGCTGCCGATCGGTACCTGACAGCCGCCTTCTAGGGTCAGATTCATTGCGCGCTCACACAAAACGCGGTCTACGGTGTCTTGGTGGTTAAGTGGCTCAAGCAGCTTAAGCAGTCTTTCATCGTCAAGGCGGCACTCAATACCGACAGCACCTTGGCCTACCGCTGGTAGTGATTGCTCTGGTTCGATAAAGCTACGAATGCGCTCTTCAAGCTTCAATCGTTTGAGGCCAGCCGCAGCAAGAATGATTGCATCATACTCACCCGCATCTAACTTACCAAGGCGAGTGCCCACATTACCGCGAAGCTCTTTGATGATGATGTCCGGACGATATTCTTTCAGTTGGCATTGACGGCGCAAACTGCAAGTACCAACCACGGCACCTTGAGGGAGATCATCAATGTGGCTATAGGTATTAGAGACGAAGGCATCACGAGGATCTTCACGCTCACAAATGGTCACGAGGCCAAGGCCTTCTGGGAAATCGACGGGTACGTCTTTCATTGAGTGAACGGCGAGGTCTGCACGTCCTTCTAGCATCGCGACTTCAAGCTCTTTTACGAACAAGCCTTTGCCGCCAACTTTTGCTAGTGGTGTATCTAAAATCACGTCACCTTTGGTCACCATGGTTACTAACTCGACTTCCAAGCCAGGGTGAGCGGCTTGAAGGGCGTCTTTAACAAAGTAAGCTTGCCATAAAGCAAGAGGGCTTTTTCGAGTTGCAATGCGAATCGGTGTGGATTGTGTCATGATCTTCTCAATGCTGTTTGGATTTGGGTTTATCCTACCATTCTCATCAAGAAATGCTTACTGTTAGTTCGTTATCTCTGAAGGCTATGAATGGAATTACATGACGTTATGAAAATAGTGTGACTGGATTCTCAATTAGACTAAGGACTATTATTAGTAATAGGTAATAAGAGCGACACTACCGCGCGATTAATTTTGTGACTAAAGTATGGTTTTGTATCCAGAGTGATACGCGGGCGTGAAGCTTTACCCGCACCAATAAAAGTGTTAAATTGATCACGTTTTTAAGCCGTTTTGGTTTAAAACGTCAGCAGATTTTCGTGATTGTTCAACCAAGGAATTCCCCTTGCAGGCTTACACCCAAAAAATCATCCAGCGACTAGATAATTTGAATCAGCAGCGAGTTGATCGCGCGCTGGCGCTTATGGATTCGCAAAGCCAGCAAGTCTTCCATTTGATTCCTGCCTTGTTGAACTACAACCATCCTGTAATTCCTGGCTATTATGATGCCGATGTCCCGTTTGGTGTGCATGGGCTTGAACTAAATAGCATTCAGCAACAATTCATAGATGATATTCAACTTGCCATTGGTCAGCCGCTCAAGACGGTAGAAAAGCCCGCTATATTGGGTTTGTACACCATGGGCAGTACCTCCTCGATTGGTCAAAGTACTTCCAGTGATTTGGATATTTGGGTGTGTATTTCTCCAGAGATGGATTGTGACGAACGCGAGTTATTGACCAATAAATGCCTACTCATCACGGATTGGGCACAAAGCAAAGGCGTGGAAGCGAACTTTTTCTTAATGGATAAAGAGCGCTTTAGAAGCAATCATTCTGAGGAGATGACAGGTGATAACTGTGGTTCATCTCAGCACTTACTTTTGCTAGATGAATTCTATCGTAGTGCGGTGCGTATTGCCGGACAGCGTTTGTTATGGCAAATCGTGCCGCCAGAAATGGAAGAGTGTTACGACGAGTACGTTTCTCAACTTTGCAGTGATGGTTACATCGACTGTAGTGAATGGATCGACTTTGGTAAATTGAACTGCATTCCTGCTGAAGAATACTTCGGCTCGAACTTGTGGCAGTTATACAAAAGCATCGACTCTCCCTACAAATCGGTATTAAAAGCCATCTTGCTAGAAGCTTACTCGTGGGAATACCCGCATACTCAATTGTTAAGCATCGACACTAAACGTCGTTTCTTTGCCCATGAGCCTGATCTCTATGGCATGGATGCGTACTACTTAATGTTGGAAAAAGTAACCCGTTACTTAGAGCGAATTCAAGACGATACACGTTTGGATTTAGTGCGTCGCTGTTTCTATCTCAAAACCCATGAAAAACTATCTCGTGAGCCGAATGTTGGCTCAGTAGCTTGGCGTCGTGAAGCGCTGAGCGATATGATTGCAAAATGGAATTGGGATGCCAGTGTCGTTGCAGAGCTCGATGACCGCCGTAATTGGAAGGTTGAACAAGTGAAGGTGGTACATCATGCATTGCTGGATGCGTTGATGCAAAGCTACCGTAACTTGATTCAATTTGCGCGTCGTAACGACATCACTTCTGCTATCAGTCCGCAAGACATCAGTATTTTGGCCCGTAAACTCTACGCTGCTTTTGAAGTATTGCCGGGCAAAGTAACGTTACTAAACCCACAGATTTCACCTGATCTGCACGAGCCTGACTTGAGCTTTATCGAAGTGAAAAAAGGGGGGGTAAACAAGTCTGGTTGGTACCTCTATAAACAACCGCTTATTGCGCACCGCATTTTGGGGCAACCATATCTAGAGCATCATGAATACTTGAGTAAGTTGGTTGCTTGGGCATTCTTCAATGGCTTGATCACTGAATCGACTCGTTTACATGCCGTGGTACGTGAAGCGCAGCTAGATATTGATAAGTTTTACCAAATGGTGAGTGACTTACGAAATACTTTTGCGTTGCGTAAGCGTCGTCCATCTATGCAGGCGCTAGCGAGTCCTTGTGAAATAAGCCAGCTTGCGATGTTCATCAACTTTGAAAATGATCCGACGTCTGAACTTTCTGGTCGTTCGTTGAAAGTGGATGTTAAGAACACCGATATTTTTAGCTTTGGTCCAGAACATAAAAATTTAGTCGGCAGTGTTGACCTTGTTTACCGTAACTCTTGGCATGAAGTGCGTACGCTGCATTTCAAAGGGGAAACGGCGATGCTGGATGCACTGAAAACCATTTTGGGCAAAATGCACCAAGATGCGTTGCCACCAGAATCAGTGGATGTGTTCTGCTATGCGAAGAACATGCGTGGTGTGATGCGTAATATGGTTTACCAGCTTTTAGCTGAATGTATCGACTTACGCTTGAAACCAGTAGAGCAAGAGAAACGCCGCCGCTTTAAAGCGATGCGTCTTGGTAACCAGACTTATGGGTTGTTCTTTGAACGTCGTGGTGTGTCGGTGCAGAAGCTAGAAAATTCCATCGATTTCTACCGCAGCATTTCTACTAACAAGCTCAAAGGCTCGCCGCTGTTAATGCTCGATCGTGAGCAAGAATATCAAATGCCGGAAGCGGTGGATGGGTTTGCCAGTGAAGGTCTGGTGCAGTTCTTCTTTGAAGATAACGAGGATGGCTTCAATATTTATGTGTTGGATGAGTCAAATCAAGTAGAAGTGTATCACCAATTTAGTGGCTCCAAAGATGAAATGATTTCGTCTGTAAACAGCTTCTACACGTCGGTAAAAGACGATAGTCGCGTCGCGTCGAAGTTTATTAACTTTAACCTGCCTCAGTACTATCAAATTATTCACCCTGAAGAGGGGAATGCGTATATCATTCCTTACCGTAATGACGGTTGTTCACCGAGTCGCCCGACCAAAACTGTGAACGCGTAATTAAACCCGTATCAATAAACAAAAAGAGCACTTCGGTGCTCTTTTTGTTTTGGTGACGATTGACCAGAATTATGCCCAATCAATGGCTTCGCCCGCGTGCTTTTCACATTCTTGCTTCACCATTTCAAATAGCTCCATACCCGTTTTTGAGCAGGTCCATTTACCTTCAATAAGTTTGAAGTGGAAACCACCAGATTTGGACGCTAGCCAGATCTCATGCATCGGCTCTTGGCGATTAATGATGATTTGGCTGCGGTCTTCAAATTCCAATGTCATTACGTTGCCAGTGACTTCGTAATCAATGTCTGCGCCTGAATCATCGATGGATTCTTCGATGATTTGCATCTGCGCATCCACCAGTTGATGAAATTCAGTATCGTTCATCCGTCTATCCTATTGCTTTTCCTGAGTGTGGTGCGATTATAGGGGGCATTGATTCAATAATCACGATATGCGAAATGAAAAAATTAGTTACTGTGTTGTTTGTGATGGTTGCCGCGACCTTAGCGGGGTGTGGTCAGTCTGGCTCACTATACATTCCAGATGACACTCAACAGAATGAGCAATCACAATAAATAACCGCACCTTAGGGTGAAATTAGGGTTCAGCAGTCGAATAAAATAAGGGAAGCGAATTTTGGATTACTTCAACTATCAGGATGATGGCCAGCTTTGGGCCGAAGACGTCCCACTTCAAGCTCTTGCAGAGCAATATGGCACTCCTCTTTACGTATATTCTCGAGCCACGCTAGAGCGCCATTGGAAGGCGTTTGATAGTGCTGTGGGTCAGCATCCTCACCTGGTTTGCTACGCGGTGAAAGCCAACTCAAACTTAGGCGTATTGAACACGCTAGCGCGTTTGGGATCGGGTTTTGACATCGTGTCGGGTGGTGAACTTGAGCGTGTGATTGCCGCAGGCGGTGATCCGAAAAAAGTCGTTTTCTCTGGTGTTGGTAAAACACCGGCAGAGATGAAGCGCGCTCTTGAGCTAGGTATCAAATGTTTCAACGTTGAATCTGAGCCAGAGCTAGAACGTTTGAACAAGGTTGCGGGTGAGCTTGGTGTGATTGCGCCAATTTCTCTGCGTATCAATCCAGATGTCGACGCGAAAACACACCCTTACATTTCGACTGGTCTTCGCGACAATAAATTCGGCATTGCGTTTGATCGTGCGCCAGATGTTTATAAATTCGCGCAAAGCCTGCCTAACTTGAATGTGCAAGGTATCGACTGCCACATTGGTTCTCAGCTGACCAATATAGACCCATTTATCGACGCGACAGACCGTTTATTAGCTCTGATTGATGATTTAAAAGCGCAAGGCATTAACATTCGCCATCTTGATGTCGGTGGCGGTTTGGGTGTGGTCTATCGTGATGAATTACCACCTCAGCCTTCTGATTACGCCAAAGCGTTACTAGGCCGTCTTGAAAATCACCAAGACTTGGAGCTGATCTTTGAGCCAGGCCGTGCAATTGCTGCGAACGCAGGTATCTTGCTAACGCGTGTTGAGTTTTTAAAACATACTGAGCATAAAAACTTTGCGATTATCGACGCTGCAATGAACGACTTGATGCGTCCTGCGCTATACCAAGCATGGCAAGATATTGTGCCAGTTTCACCGCGAAAGGGTGAAGCACAGACTTACGACTTGGTTGGTCCTATTTGTGAAACCGGCGACTTCTTGGGTAAAGATCGCGCACTCGTTTTGCAAGAAGGTGATCTACTCGCGGTTCGTTCAGCAGGTGCCTATGGTTTTGTGATGTCTTCGAACTACAATACTCGTACCCGAGCGGCAGAAGTGATGGTGGACGGTAAACAAAGCCACTTAGTTCGCCAGCGTGAGGAGCTGACCAGTTTGTGGCAGCTGGAACAGATTCTACCGGAGTAACACACAACAAATGCATTTCCACTTTTCCAAAATGCACGGTTTGGGCAACGACTTCATGGTCGTCGACTGTATTACCCAGAACGTGTTTTTCTCGCAAGACCTGATCCGCCGCTTGGCGGATCGTCATACTGGCGTTGGTTTTGACCAATTGCTTGTGGTAGAGGCCCCTTACGACCCTGAAACCGACTTCCATTATCGGATTTTTAATGCCGATGGTAGTGAAGTTGAACAGTGTGGTAACGGTGCACGCTGTTTTGCCCGCTTTGTTCGCTTGAAGGGGCTGACCAATAAATACAGCATCAGCGTGAGCACCAAGAAAGGAAAGATGATTCTCAACATCGAAGATGATGGGGAAGTGACGGTCAACATGGGCGTGCCAGAGTTTGAACCGAACAAAATTCCTTTCAAAGCGAAGCAAAAAGAGAAAACTTACATCATGCGAGCAGGCGACAATACCTTGTTTTGTGGTGCTGTGAGCATGGGTAACCCGCACGTAGTGACCGTGGTCGACGATGTGGATACGGCAGAAGTGGAAACTCTCGGTCCGCTGCTTGAGTCGCATGAGCGTTTCCCAGAGCGCGTCAACGCTGGCTTTATGCAGGTGATGAGTCGTGACCATATTCGTCTTCGAGTTTATGAGCGAGGCGCAGGAGAGACACAAGCTTGTGGTAGTGGTGCATGCGCGGCAGTCGCGGTTGGGATTCTGCAGGGCTTGTTGGATGAAAACGTTAAGGTTTCTCTACCTGGTGGTGAATTGCGAATTGCATGGCAAGGTCCTGGCAAGCCGTTGTTTATGACCGGACCTACAACGCATGTATTTGATGGTCAATTATCTTGCTAGTTGAAGAAAAAGGAAACGGTTTGTCTCAAGTAGAAGCAGATGCCTTAACGGCTGAAGTAGTGGCCGAGTACCTCAAAGATCATCCAGACTTTTTTGTGCAACGTCCGGAGCTTGTGGATCGTTTATCTTTCCCACACTCAGACTTAGGCGCGGTATCTTTGGTACACATCCAAATGAATCGCCAACGTCAGCGCATTGAAGAGTTAGAGGAAGAGATCACTACACTAATGTCGCTTGCGGCGAACAATGATCGCACCTTTTACGAATTTATGGATTTGCAGGGGCAGATTCTAAAGTGTGGTGACTTTAAACAAGTCATTCATTCTATCGAAGAGAAAGCCAAGGCGCTGGGCTTACGTGCGTTTGTTCGATTGTTTAGTCAATGCGACGCATCGATTCAATTGAGTAAGGAAAGTTATCAACGCTTTGCGACCACTCACTTAAATGGCAAAGATGCGTACTTAGGACGTCTTCGCAAAGTAGATCGTGAAGCTTTGTTTGGCAACATGGAAGTGCCGGAAATGGGGTCCTATGTGGTACTGCCGCTCGTGAAACAGCAAACACTGGGCGTGCTTGCTTTTTCTAGTGAAGATGGCGGCCATTTTCAGCCAGATATGGATACCTTGTTTTTGCGTCACCTATCATTAGTAGTGGCACATCTCGCTCAAACACTGGTATGGCAAAGTTACGATGACGACAACTCCCAACACTCCTCTGCCAAATAGTCTGCAAAAGCCTCTTGAGCGCTTCTATGAATTCTTACGAAGCGAAAAGGGGCTTAGCCTACATACTCAGCGCAATTACAAACAGCAGCTAGAAACAATGGCGCAGCACTTAGCTGAAATGGGACTCAAAGATTGGTCTCAAGTGGATGCTGGTTGGGTGCGCCAATTAGCAGGTAAGGGCATGCGAGAAGGCATGAAAGCCAGCAGTTTGGCAACGCGACTCTCATCGCTGCGTAGCTTTTTCGATTTCCTTATTCTGCGTGGCGAGATGTCGGCTAACCCAGCCAAAGGGGTTTCAGCACCTCGCAAAAAACGCCCGTTGCCCAAAAACCTCGATGTTGACGAAGTGAGCCAATTACTTGAAGTCAACGAGGACGACCCGTTGGCTGTGCGCGATCGTGCCATGATGGAGCTGATGTACGGCGCCGGTTTACGTTTGGCTGAGTTGGTGGGTGTGGATGTACGTGATGTACAACTGCGTAGTGGTGAGCTTCGTGTTATTGGTAAAGGCGATAAAGAACGTAAAGTGCCGTTCTCTGGGATGGCAACCGAGTGGGTCGGGAAGTGGTTACGCGTTCGTGGTGATTTAGCCGCTCCAGGTGAGCCCGCCTTGTTTGTATCTAAGCTCGGAACGCGTATTTCGCATCGTAGCGTGCAAAAGCGCATGGCTGAATGGGGGCAGAAACAGTCTGTCGCAAGCCATATTAGTCCGCATAAATTGCGTCACTCATTTGCGACACATATGCTCGAATCAAGCAATAACTTACGTGCGGTGCAGGAGCTTTTAGGGCACGAGAACATTTCGACGACCCAAATCTACACGCACTTGGATTTCCAACATTTGGCGCAAGCCTACGACCAAGCCCACCCACGCGCACGCAAAAAGAACGGGGAGTGAGCCGAAGTATGAAATTTTATCGCCGTATCGAGCCTATTAAGGCAATGACCTTTGACCTAGATGATACCCTCTATGACAACTATCCTGTGATCGTTCGCATGGAGCGTGAGTTGCTATCTTGGCTCAAGCACCATCATCCAGCGGTTGCTCATATGAACAAAGCGGATTGGTTTGCTCTCAAACAGCGAGTTGTGCAGCAACAACCCGAGCTGAAGAGCGATGTCACTTTATGGCGTTTAGTGCAACTTCAGCAAGCTTTCTCCCAAGTAGGCTACGACGAAGACGCAGCACATGCCGCCGCGAAAGCCGCAGTAGACGTTGCGTTGGACTGGCGTAACCGTTTTGAAGTGCCGCAGCAAAGCCTCGATGTACTGGAGAAACTCGCGCAGCACATCCCGTTGGTGGCAATCACCAACGGTAATGTGGATTTAGACCGCATCGGTCTTACGCCTTATTTCCAACAGGTACTTAAAGCAGGACCAGATGGATTGGCGAAACCCGCAACCGATATGTTTACTAAAGCGAAGCGATTCTTGGATACCCCTGCGGAGAATATTCTGCATGTTGGTGATCATCTAACCACGGATGTGCATGGTGCAAAGTTGGCTGGTTTTGCAGCCTGTTGGTTTAATGATATGAATAAAAATGTCATTAACCATTCAAAAACACGTACTTTACCTGATATTGAAATCAATAGTTTGCAGCCGTTACTCACACTTTTTTAATTGCTTTCGCATTAATCCATTCTAATCTCATTTTGTGTCTAGAAAAGCAGCGCAAAGCCACGTAAATTATTCTCTATTAAATAAAAATAGTAACGCCACACGTCGTGGTGAAGATAGTGTTACGGCAGTGGTAGGTCCATGCGAGCTTTTTCAAAACTGGTTCACGATGTCAGTCAACTGAATGACTTTTTAGTCACTTTTCCGACTTCCTCAGATAAACAATATTTAGTACAAATATTGTCGACGCAATCGCGCGAAATTACGACCACACTTGCAGACGCCGTTTTGTCGTCGCTGCCGAATGCTCATGTTATGGGGCATAGTACGCGTAATGTGATTCTGGAAGGGGAGATATTTACCTCTGGTTGCCTAGTGAGTGTGATTGAATTTGAGCAAACCACGCTGACTTCTGCGGTACAAACATACTCTTACTCCCCTGACATTGATGGCGGGGAGCTCAAGCGCTCTCTTCTAATGCAGCATAATTCACAGGTGATCCTCAGCTTTGCTGTGCAAATTGAACGACGTGACTATCCCTTGTTTCAAACCTTCGCCAGTGAAGAAGTAGTGATTTCTGGAGGGTTGGCGCAGAGTATTGACGATGGCTGCTGGGTGCTATATCAAAACCGAGTTTACGATAACGCTGTGGTTGCCGTAGCTTTGCACAGTGATACTTTGAAGCTATGGACTGATGCGTATTCGGAATGGAACCCGATTGGCATGCCACACAAAGTCACTCATGCAAAAGGAACGCGCTTGTATTGTTTAGGTGAGAAGAAAGCACTGGACGTATACAAGCGTTACTTGGCGGATGGCCATGACGTGACGCTGAGTCAACTGCTCAGCTTTCCTTTATATCGAGAAAGCTTAGGGCGAAAGGAAGTTTGTACGGTAACGGAGCTACACGCTGATGGCAGTATGAGCTTCGACAGGCCCTGGTGTCTTGGTGACGAAGTGCAATTTTGCTATAACCATCCCTCGTTAACGCTCGAGCAAGTGCGGCATGGTGTGGTTGAGTTAGCCATGCACCAACCTGAAGTCGTGATGATTTTTAACTGCGCGTCACGGTTAGACTTTATTGACAGCAGCGACGAAGTCCAAGCCTTCAAAGATATTGCGACGACGTTTGGTAGTTACTGTATGGGGGAACTGCATGGTGGTATTGGTCAGCCCGAAATTCTTCATCACAGCCTGACTTATTTAGCGATGCGAGAGGGAGACGAAGTGCAAACATTGAACTTGCCTAAGTCGCCCGTTAGCTCCTCTATTTCACCGCTGTTTAGCTTGATTCGAAATGCGATCGGCGATCTCAACCATATGAACGCGCATATGGGGTATCAACTCGATCGCCAAACGCGCAAGTTACAAGAAAGCTATCGACGCGACAGTCGCACGGGATTACAAAACCGGGTCGCATTGCAAGAGCGGCTGAGTAACATTGATTTGGATGAGCATTTGTTGACTCTAAAGCTACTTAACTTTAGTCATATCAACGAAAAATACGGCTACCGAGTGGGAGATCAATTACTCAAAGATCTCTCAATGCACTTTACGAATCGACTACGAAAGCGTTTCGGCATGCCAACGGCTTTGCAGCTTTATAGTATTGGGGTTGGTGAATGGGCGTTCATATTTAAAGCTGATCAAAGCAGCGAGACCATCAAACAGCACTTTGCGCGTTTTGCTGACGCGGTAGAACAAACTAATTTTGAGCCAATTGGCCTACGTGAAATAGATTATCTTTCTATCTCGCTATGCGGCGGCTTAGTGAGTCGTCGAGATTTTCCATCCGCTTCAGTAGATGAGCTCTTACTCAAAGGCATCGAAGCGAGGCGCTCCGGTGTACGCAGTAATACCCATATCTGTAATGCGAAAGATATTGAAGTCAGTGAGGATGTGCGTAAAGAGCAACTTGGATGGCTAAGTTGCGTCAGTAGAGCCATTCTCAAACAGAACATCATCACTTATAGCCAACCCATTGTGCATGCTGGTAGCCACAAATTGGCAAGCCAAGAATGTTTGGTTCGTATTCTGGAAGCCGATGGAACGGTGATTGCGCCAGGGCGTTTTCTGCCAATTATCTCTGATACGCATCTTTACACTCGACTAAGTCGGCACATGATTCATTCTACGTTGCATTACATGCGAGATAAGCAAGGTGACTTTTCTATAAACTTATCGCCGCAAGATTTGCTCAGTGATAAAACTTTAATACTTTTAGAGCATGAAATTAGCCAGCTAAATGACCCAAGGCGAATTGGTTTAGAAGTGCTGGAATCTGAGCAGATCAAAGACTATGGCCGAATGATAGAAGTGTGCAGTCATTTTAGAAGCTTAGGGGCGCGTATCATTGTTGATGACTTTGGGTCCGGCTATTCGAATATCGATGAAATCCTAAAGTTGGAGCCAGAAGTCATAAAGCTCGATGGCAGCTTGATTCGTGATATTGATAAAGACTTAAAACAGCGCAAGATCGCTTCCCAGTTGGTGCGTTTGTGCCAGGTGTTTAACGCGGAGACGGTGGCGGAGTTCGTCCACAATCAGGAGGTGTGTACCATTGCACAAGACATGGGGGTGGACTATTTGCAGGGTTACTATCTTGGCAAGCCGACTCGACTGTTTTAATGATGTTTCACGTGAAACTTCTTGTCGTAAAAAACGCAGCGTAGGCTGCGTTTTTTGTTTGGTTCTTCTACTGAGCTTAATGGTTAACGCTTAAGAGCGTGTCCACTCTTTTCAGCTTGGAACAGAGCGAGGTAATGGGCAAAAAAGCGCTGCATTTGTTGTTGGTTGTTTTGTTCTCCAAGTTGCCCGAGCAAATGTGCAGCGACTTCAAACGTACACAAATTACCTTGTTGTTGGTTGCGTCGCAGCTGATATTGTGAGTCCGCCGACGCAGACAATCCCATAGTAGGGATACCTTCTAACCAACGGCTCTTATTGATCATCTTGCGCGCCTCTTGCCAGGTGGCATCTAAAATAATAAACAGCGGAGTTTTGGTTTGTTGCTGGCTTTGGAGTACCACATGTTCGAGTGTGATACTTTCTTCACAGGGGAAGAGCAACACCGGATACCGCGACGGATCAGCTAATAGAGTGAGCAATTCTGCTGGTGGCTGTTTGCGATCCCAGATTACTCGCTCAATGTTGAGTTGGCACTGCTCTAGTAGCTGGCCGGTATTAGTATCACGCTTCAGTTCATTCGGATGCATTAACAGCAGGATGTTGTGCTCACTGGTAAGTTTCGGCATTAGCGAGCACATACAATTGAATTGAAAACCGCAGGTTGGACACGGTTGTGACATTACAGACGAACTCCTTCGCGCACCGGGCTTATCCCATCAGAGAACAGACGCACACCACTGACTTGGTTCGGCGTTGCCGTTGGCGCCATGCTTGGGTTGAGTGGGTAGCTAACCCCAGTGTATTGCATCACGTGTTGAGCCGCTTTAGCTCCGCCACCGCTGACATTAAAAATCAGATCTCGCCAACCATGAGAGGTTTGTTGGCCGAGCATAATCGGGCTTTGCACTAGTGTAATGCGGCTATTAAATCGCCATTCCTTTTCGTGATGTTCAAATATCAGCAATGTACAGCCTCCGGAACCACACCAATCCAACTGTACCAATAGCTCTTCGTTACCATCGCTGTTGAGGTCGTAAGTTAGCCAACGGTATTGGTTATTGTTGGGGGTGGTTTGATGGATAAAGAAGTAGTTGCGCACCGCGGCATCTACTTTTGAATCAAACTCTGCACTAGAAGGGACGTCAGCACTACCGATGGGGTTGTTGGTGCGTTTTTCGGCTGGTTGCATGATGCCTTCATCACGAACGGTGGCAGGATAAAGGACTAAACCACCATCGGCGATTGGGTATACTAAGTTACCGACTTTTTCTTTGGTCGCTTTGAGCTGATTGCCTTCTCGAGTAAACAGTCGCTCTGACATTAGCCTTTGCTGTTGATGATGCGTCATGACTACTTGAACCTGAGACGGACTTAACTGTTGCCAGTAACCACGCTCGATTAATGGTGCTTGTCCATTGGCGTAACGATATTTTGTTGTGGCGCTGTGGTCTGGGTTTAAGGTCATTTGTACTTCAAAGCCTTGTGATTGGGTTGAGGTCGCGACATAGGTATTAGCCCAGCCAAGCGTTGCATCGACGTTTGCAGCCATACCACAACCTTGATACGTCTCGCCATCATGTTTTAGTGTTGCTTTCCAGCCATACAAAGAATCGCTCATTGTGTCTGAGCAGAGGTTTTCTGTTAAGCGAAGCTCACCACCTTGCAGTTGATAAGTGCGCTGGCGAGGTTGAAGCTGACTGCTGTTAATCGCTAATTTTGTGGTTTGTTTGCCGATTTGCTGGAATGTTAGTCCATTAGCCTCAAAGCTTGCCGACCAAGAAGGCTCATTACCAAACACGCGAGTTGGTTTGTTTGGTTGCTGACAACGGTTTGGGTTTTCCGTTGTGAGGAAGTTCACTTGTTCCACGACAAAGTTAGCATCGAAATCAGCAGAAAACCCATCGATGCCCGGTGGGTTGAGGTGGCCGATAACCTCGCCATACATAGTCTGGTAAGGCTCGTTATTTAACTGAATTGCTCGTTGCATTTGCTGTGGTGATAGTTGCAACCAATATTGCTTGTCGCTGCCACAAGGCATGATGTATTGGCTCTCGTGACCGACGATCACTTTTCCGCGCAGCATAAAAGTTTGAGGTTGAATGGTTTCAGGCTTATCTAAGGTTGCTGGTGGAGAGGTTAGGTCAGCGGCACCAGATTGTGGCGACTGTGAACTACATGCTTGCAGAACCAGCAGGGTGGCAAGCGCCACTGGGTTTTTCAAAGCCTTCATGTTATATCTTCCTCATTATTGTTACTCAATCGGCATCGGATGGCATTATGGCATATTGGTTATTTAAAACTGAACCAGATACCTTTTCTATTGACACGCTTCGAACCCAAAAGGTTTCATGTTGGGAGGGAGTTCGTAATTATCAGGCGCGCAATATGATGCGTGACCAAGTGAAGGTGGGCGATTTAGTCCTGATTTACCACTCTTCTTGTAAACATGTTGGCGTGGCAGGTATTGCTAAAGTTGTGAGAGAAGCCTATCCCGATCATTTCCAATTCGATCCCGAAAGCGATTATTACGATCCAAAGTCAGACCCAGACAACCCGCGTTGGATTATGGTGGATGTAGAGTTTGTACGTAAAACGGCGCGAGTGATTCCGTTGTCGGTGATGAAAGCGATGCCAGAACTTGAGAACATGCCGTTGGTGAAACGTGGAAATCGCTTGTCGATTATGCCCGTGACAGAAGAAGAATGGGACGCGATTCTTGGCAAAGAGAAGCTGCCAAGTCAGCGATAAAAGAGAAGGGCTGCGAATGTGCAGCCCTTCATTATTTGGAGTATTGAAGCTTACAGCAAGTGTTCTTGTAAGTAGTGTGCAACCGCATCTTCTGCATTGCTGCCAATTACTTCATTATTTGGTAGAGCTTTCATCACTTTTTCGTGTGATGTACCCATAACTAGCCCTTTACCTGCCATCGACAGCATTTCTACGTCATTCATGCCATCACCAAATGCTACGCAGTTTTCTAACGTGAGGTCGAGTTTTTTCGCTACCGCTTCAAGAGCATGACCTTTAGACACGCCAGCGCTCATTACTTCCAAACACCAAGGCGTTGAAAATGCGATGTTCAGCTTATCACCAAACTGCTCACGTAGTTTGTTTTCAAATACGACCAAACGTTCGTGGTCTTCTCCTGGATGCGTGAAGAAAACTTTCGCAATACCGTCAGTTGGGGCGTGGTCTTCATCAAATAAGACGTAAGTGAATTCATCGTGGAAGTCACGTAACGTTTCATCATCCTTGTTCATCAACCAGCTATCATTTTGATACATGTGAATAAGTATTTCTTGATCATGTTTGATCGTGTCGATCACGCCTTGTACCAGTTCCGCAGGGACATTCTCGCTGTACATTAGCTGATCTTCCTGGTCATGCACTCGGGCACCATTCGACGTGATCATATAAGCTGGAATGCCAACTTGGCGACGGATGCTCGCAACGTCTACGTGGTGACGGCCGGTTGCAAAGACAAAGGTATAACCCTTTTCATGCAGCGCTTTTAGCGTCTCTTTTGAGTAAGCACTGAGCTGATGGTT
>NZ_JAWOTK010000041.1:0-17829 GCF_033338855.1 Vibrio sp. Vb0937
TTATAAAGGTATTGAATTAAAGTCTGGACGAGGTACAAAAAACCGCACCACATTATTTGCTCAGGTCGCCGACTGGAGTAAAAGCCCCTGCAAAAAGAGTGCAGAGATTTTAAACAAGTATGGCTATGAGCGCGGCGATGATTTCAAACTATATTGCACAGTCACGACCCAAAGGGAAAACTCTCAAGGTTTAAGTTTTATCTATGACCAATCGAATGACGAGTTACAAGAGTGGCATAACAAGCAAGAACTTGTTGCAGTATGGCCAGGCGAGTTACTCCGCAAACGACTCAAAGAAAAGCACGCTGAGACATTCTGGGTAGAGGCGAAAAGTGAGATTATTGATGGGGTAGAGCACTTCCAGATTCACAGAATAACCCACACACGTTCACCAATAGCAAGTCAGTTAATGCCACTTATCCAGTCAGGTGTCATCACAATGGATCATTTGATAAAAAGAAATACAAAAGGGCGAGTCAGCGAGAAAGGGCCGCTGTTCAAAATGAATAAAAGTGACTTGGAACTATTGTTCCCGGAGCCCATCACATACCAATTATTAAATATCGAGGGATAAGATGTCATTCTATAAAGTAGCAATAACACAAGAAATGGTCAGTAGAGCTTTAAAAAGAGCACAATTGTTACAAGACTACCCTAAAAACTTTAAGCAGCACATTCAAGAAGAAGGAGATGGGGAATTAACTGCCAAAGTTGATGGTATATTAGGAGAAATGATCGCTGAACATTGGCTTACGAAACATAATTTCACTTTCGAAGACTGTAGAGACGAATTTTCCCACGATTACTTAGTCGAAGGTCAAATAAAGTTAGAAATTAAAACAAAACGAAGAACTGTTGCTCCAAGAATCAATTACGAGGCGACAGTCCCACAATATGTCCATGACATTCAAAAACCCACCGCTTATTTGTTTGTTTCTCTCCGTCTTACCAAAGGTCGTGATGACGACTTCAGTCGTTATACAGAGGGATATATAGTAGGGGGCATTTCAAGAAGTAAATTTGATAAGATAAAACGAAGTTTACATAAAGGCCAGCATGACGCCAGTAACAACTGGGACTGCTCAGAGGCTTGCTACAATGTATACATCTCACAGCTTTTCACCTCTAACGACTATGCTTTAAAGTTTAATGAACACCTGAAAGGATAACGAGTAAAGTAAGGCAAAAAGTCATGAACGGTGACGTTTTAAAAGCTCCACCACGACACGACCACTGCTGCGCCGTTAGTTTATAAGTTGAGAGTTAATGGCACCATCACACTCACAACAAACGCAAATATACCTAAAACCCAAAGAACGGGGCGCAGCATTGGGTGGGCGGGGGATGTGGTGGTACGCCATAAAATAGCTTGCGCCTTTTATGGATTGGCCGGAACGGACAACAACGAACGTACCGCAAGTGCTGAATCATAAAACGCTGACCTCACCCGCATCAAAACACATTGTTTGTGTTGTGATGCGTCACCCTGCTTTGCCCGTCTTTTTGGGCAAGGCAGATAAACTGCGCCAGCTTTGCTGGCTACCTTAGAGCACGCTTTTCAGTGCGGTGGCGGCAATTTACACATAATGTCCAATAATGCCTGAAGTTGCTCAACGCCCGACAGCTTGCTGGCGATAAGGCGCGTGCAATTTTGCATTATTCCACATTATGTTAAATTGACGCACATACCCCCAAGCTTGGGGGATGGGGGTTGGTAATAGATCTTTTAAGCGGCCTTGCTACGAAAGTCCGCTTTGAGCCGCCTTATCCTTTACGACGTTTATGTGATGGCCAGTGTCACGCAGTGACGCATGTTTTGGCCATGACATGCTTTTTCGTGGTAAAGGATAAGAAGTGGCCAAAACGGATTGTAGTGTTTAGCAAGGCATCATTATCTTAATGTCCGAGGAAACTTGTAATTACTCCCCCCTAGAAGGGAATGAAAAACCCTTACCATTGAAGACAATAAAAACAGGACAAGAAATGAACTTCTCTGATTGGAAAATTACCGAAAAACACAAAGGCAGTCTGTTTATCTCTGATGGTATTTTAGATGATGACTTATGGCAAAAAAGTCAGCTTAAGGTTCTATTCTTGATGAAAGAAGCCTATGAGTCATCAAGTGAAGTAAAAGAAGATTGGGCTTTAAATGACTACCTGAATAAACCATTATCCGTGCTTGGAAAGCCAATGTGGTGGACGATGGCCCAATGGTTGGACGGCTTAGATCACTTAGTTCGCAATGGCACAGTCAAACCATTTAACGAAAATTATAAACAAGACGCTAACCTAGACGTTCTCTTCCAGAGCTGTGCAATCATCAACATTAAAAAGAGTGCGGGAAAAAGCTCTTCAAATAATGAAGATCTAACTAGCTACGTTGAATCTGACTGGACGTGGATTTGGCAACAAATTAAACGAGTCAATCCTGACATTATTATTTGTGGCCATACTTTCCCTTTGATCGAGAACAAGTTAAAACAACAAGGGTTAACTAAAGAAGGCGAGTGGCTATATCAGTCGGAAGGTTTCTACTTCGTTGACTTTTGGCACCCTTCGAATCAATGGCCATATAAAATAAAGTACTACTCTCTGTTAACCGCATTGGAACAATCAAAAGCCCAATGGCAGCCTAAAACTTCCGACTCTCTGTTAGTGACATCATCACAATAATAAGATTGAAAGGAGTTTGGCCTTAATTACCATACTCCTTTAATTACAATTACTTCTAGCTAATCTCTGATTAGCTAGAAACAAGCACTTCTTTGAAATCCAAGCCAGTCAAATTTAGTTCTTTGACTCTATCGTACAATCCACCTTTTTTGTCCGTGCAAAACGTTCTGAGTCCCGCACCTTTTACTCTGAATAAGCCAGCTTCATTAATGGCTTCTCTATTCAAAACGAGTTTCTTAAACGGCCTAGTACGACTCGGTTTCCCATTGCGAAGGTTATACTCGGTAGCAGAGCTATCAATAGCATCGATTTGAGTAATAATATTTAATGCTCGCCAAGGCTGTCCTTTTAGACTCAATGGCAAGAATTCGACATTCTCGCTTAACGCACCAAGCTTATCAGCAATGGCAGCTGGCACAGCGAAAGTAACCGCTCCCCAAGCAGCAACATCAGGCCTAGGTAATGTGTTTTCACCTTCAACATCTAACCATTCAATATCAATACTTCTCCAACTGTCTTTAACAGATTCTCCATACAGCTGGATAGGTTCGTTTGTGGTTACTTGAAGGGACATTTCCAATGCAGATTCTTGCAAGATTGCAAAATCATTCGCATTGGGGGTGACAATAAACACTTTGTTAAATGCTGTCATAACCATCCTTAAACAGATTGAATCGCTTCTCTCAATGGGAACTCTCCCGCTTCAAGATCCTCGCCTACCTCTCTCAATGTATCAATAATACCTGGGCGTCCCAGACCTTCTGCAATAGTATCTTCCAAAAGGAACTCTACATTCAGGTAGTATTGATGAGTATGGGTAACAGAGTGTGCCTTAGCACTTGGCATCGCCTTATGGGGGATATGCTTTTTAAATCTAGGTAAGTAAACCCCATTCGCTTCATGATCAATATCGATACCAAACGCCGCCAATCGAAGGCGAGATTTTGCAGCTCTTGGGTGATCCCACGCCACAATATGATGAGCGGCAGTGTTAGCTGGTTTATTACGCCTTGCCGCCATCATATTCGCAGCAAGGTTTCGACTATGGTTTTTATGGTGTTGCCACCGTATATGTTTGGCTAGTTGCAAGTCGTCTTCAGATATTAATCCCCTCTGAAAACGAACAGCATCAATCACTTCGCCACGATATCTGATCGAAAAAAGCTTGGCTTGAGCCTTGGCTACTGCTTTATCACCAGTTAAAACTTCAAAGTCATTTTCTAACTCATCAATCGTAACATAATGTACATCTTCTTCGCGTTTTTGCATCATTCGTCCTGACATGCAATATGAATCGAGTGGCATTATTGTATATCAATGAAATTGAGCAAAAAAAGTGCAAGTGTTGAGTTTCAGGTAACGCTCTCAATTTTTTAAGTCTGAACCTTCCAACAGTTTACGTATTGATACCTAAGAAGAAGGGTTACTCAATACCTTATAAACCGTCGTTCGACTACACCCTAGCTCTTTACTGATGGCATGCTTGTTTATTCCCTGCGCAGCAAGTTCTTGTATGCGCTTGTGCAATGTTTTATTAGGAAATCGGCCAAGATGCCGCCCCTCTTCTTTTGCGCGTTCCCTACCCTCGTTACAGCGCTGTAAAATACGTTTTCTTTCCATTTCTGCGAAGGCTGAAATGGTGGTATAAATAACACGACCTACATCACTATTGATGTCTAAATCACCGAGATCATGGAACACCAATCCTGCGCCTTTTTCTGACAGCTGATCGGCAACTTGCAATGCATCGATAGTATTTCGGGCAATCCGATCCACCTTGGTTACATGCACGATATCCCCTTCCCTAGCGAAATCAATTAATCTAGCCAAAGCTTCACGCTCCGTCGATTTTCCACTGGCTTTTTCTTGGAAGATCTTCTTACAGCCAATTTGTTCAAGCTGGGAAATCTGAACATCAAGATTTTGGTCATCGGTACTGACTCGTGCATAGCCAAGGTTCATATTTGCATCCAAAGTGAACATTAAGAGGTAATTTTAATAGTGTACATGTTCATTAAATATTTATAAGACTAAATGAACAGATTTGTGATGCTGTCTCACAACTGTCCATAAAGGTGTACCTTTGTGGACAGTTGTGAGTTTGTTCATGCTGATAGAAACAGTTAGAATTGAAGAAAGGAGACTATTATGAAATCTATAAACGCTAACGAAGCAACGTCACAATTTAAATCACTACTAGAGACTGTTCAAAATGAGCCTATTGAAATAAAAAGATATGGAAAACCGGTTGCAATAATGGTCTCAATGAAAGAATACCAAAGCCTTCAAGCTGAAAAAATAAAGCTAGAGATGGAGTCTTTAAAGCTGAGACTAGAGTTAGCAGACACTAAACAATAACTTTTGCTTTTAAGTTTTTCCGATTCACATAATCCCTTAATGTGCTTGGCGCTTCATCGATCAATTTTGCAGTAGGTCTAATGCCTAACCCCATTCCTAAATAACGTTCTATTTGCTCTCGCTTCGGGTCCAGCTTGAGTCTTTCCGCTTCACCTTTAGGACGACCTAAGATGACGCCGGCTTTTTTTCTGGCTGCTAATGCTTCTTTCGTCCGCATAGAAATAAACTCTCGTTCTATTTCTGCCGCAAGTCCGAGAACCGTTGCTGTGATTTTTGCTTGCATGGATCCATCTAGTTGCATGTTCTGCTTGGCAATGTAGACATCAATGCCTTTTGCCATGCAGACTTCAAGAACCTCTAATACTTGAAGTGTTGAGCGAGCTATACGACTCACTTCTGAAAAAATGAGTTTATCTCCGGCTCCCATTCCTTCTATAAGCTGACCGAGCTTACGTTGATGCCACTTTTTTTTGCCTGTAATAACATCTTCAACAAAACATAAGTTAGCTAACCCAACCTTATTACAGTACTCATAGATACCATGCTTTTGGTTTGCCACATCTTGACTATCGCTTGAAACACGTAGATATGCATAATTAGACATACCACCTCCTTTTCTCACGTTATAGCAAGGGATGAGAACTAAATTGGTTGTTCTTATCTAAAATGTGACTGGATAAAAATTTATTAAGAAGAAACATGAAATTGATCGTTGTCGTGGGTAACTGTGTAAATCTTTGATTTTCCAGTTATCCACACAAACTATAAAGATCTATATTTAACTATATTACTCTATGTAAAGTATAAATCTATAAAACCTATAGCCCTCGCAAAGTATTGATTTGTATGGATTTAATCATGTTTCATGATCATCTTTTAGGTGTTGGGATAACAAGATTTAGGTGATTATGATCTAATTTTAGGTGTTGATGATCATTTTTTAGGTTCATTGGTGACATATTCTAGGTGTTATTGATCACATATCAGGTTTACTAATGACACATTTTAGGTGTTTACTTCTGAATGCTGACATATTTTAGTTTAAACAAGGCGTTATTCTTTGTTATGACATGTATTCTTATGAGTTCCCCTTTCTAGAGTTTGAATCTATAGGAGCCTTATCACCAAAACACCTAAATTGTGTCTTGAATCACTCTTTGTTGCCTAAAATATGTCATTAATGAGATCGAAATACCTAGAAAATGTCTTCTATTCGAAATTAGTAATCTGGGCTATCACTTAGTTCTGAAAGTGTCTCTATTTTCTCAATCAAAGATTCTAGCTCGTTGTCATCTTCATGGTTTTGTTCGTCTTGAGTTAAGTGCCGCCTTGAGAGGCTTTCCTCGACTTTCAATGCATGACTTTCTTTACCGACGTAACGGTAGGCGATAGCTAATGACTCCAGTTCGGATTCGGTGAGGCGAACCTGGTTTTGAAGCCTTTTTAGCTCTAGATCCTTAATGGTTTTCATTGCTTCATGTTGATTTAGCTCATCTATTGTGCCTAACTTTATCCAACGGAAAAGAAACTTTATCCCGGTAATTGTTCGTCCTTTTTTAACAACCTCAAAGCCTTTATCCCCTTGACTACTTTCTAAAAATAGAAGCTCTTTGCTGATCTGAGGATGCTCGGAAAGCTCTTTGATACTTTCACGAATACAACGCTTCATAAACACACTGTTGTTTTTAAAAGAGCTTTTATCTTTCTTTAACTTACCAGCTTCATCCAGAAGGCCAAAGATTCCTTTGAGCTCACTTAACTTTTGTGTGTGCATCTCAAAGCCTTTATCTTTAAAGCGGCTAAGTAGTTCGTATAAGCGTTTGGAATATTCTTTTTTAACGTCAAAGAAATTGCGAGTGTTAATGAGAGCAAAACCTTGATTATATTCAATATACTCTGATTTCAGCATATCGTTAGGAACCATAGTAAGCACACCGTTTTTATAAGCGATGTGCTTAAATAGCGGCCGATAATCAAACTCTATATCACCTTTAGATGTGTCGACTTTGATGCCTATTTTTCTACTGGCTAAGCGGTTTGCTACTGGGCTTAAGTTACTACCAATATGTTTAGACTCGACACCTAACCATTCTGATAGTTGATGCGAAGTGAATTCGTAATGAGGGGTTTTTTGTTCCCAGTCCGCCGCTTTCATATGTGCGATCATTAAAGCGAACATATCTGCTTCTCTTGCCGATAAATCTTGTCGACTGAAAACCAGCTGATGACCCTTCTTTATGTGCTTTGGTAAGTTATCGCTTACGACTGGATAAAAATACTCTTCATCACTCATTTCACACTATGTCCATAGATAACAATATTTAGGTAATTATGACATGTTTTAGGTAATGGAGGAATTACCTAGCCTAAATAATGTCATTTAATGCTATGTAATTGATATGATCATCATGTCCAAAGATCTCTGACTTGATCGGATCCTATACCCTACTCTTTTTGCGCACTAACCCTCTCGTTATAACTTCATGCTCCTTTTAACTGTGGGAGAGGCATAAAGACAAAAGAGTTTATGGAGATTCTTACCGTCTCTGTCGTTGCGGATAAATACGCCAGCGACGTGAAATAAATGGGAGGTCATCAAGCTTGTTTGATGAAAGCAATGGGTAAGTGACAACGTGATGTCGTCTACGGGGGACGTGATTGGACAATGGTGTGGTATTAACGATCGATAAACAGGTTCTATGGTGATATGCCTGTCTGTAAGGTTGGTTAAGTCGGTACACAAACCAGTATAGGAAACGGAAGAGAGTAACGCCTCTACCTGCAGCGGTGTGGCGAGCCGTGTGACTAGGCCCAGCCCTAACTAATCTGTCACAGTAAATCGCACCTGATAAATCATCACGAAGAAAAACCAATAATCTGTGCTTTTTATGATGGAAAGTGAGGTTGATGCTAACGCTATAGTTTGGCATCACCCAGCCCCGTCATAGACCCCTTATGCGCGAAAAATACGGTCGTTAATTTCAATCACTTCATCAATTATCAATCATTGATATTCATCATCAGATTGTTTACCCCTTTCCTTCGGTTTGAAACTTGCGGAGCTGCGCGAATTTAACTCATGTTCCTCGTCCACTTCGCTTTTTCTTCACGCTGCTTTTTATCTGCACCAATAAACAACGCAATTACATTTTAATTTTGAGTTGTTCGCAGGAAACTAGGCCTCGCTTTTTTTGTTTTTCTTCGCTTGTATGCTGTAGCTGTTAGGAAAGAAGAGCATGCGATTTTTAAAACTTAGAACCGATCATAAACGTCAGCGAAAAGATGGGACCCGTTATGTAACCCCTTTGATCGTAGACTCCCCTCGCCGCTTTGCACCAAGTCGAGATAGGAAAGAAACGAGCTTACGCCGAACTCAGTGCCAACTTATTACCGGAGCTCATGACTCTGGTAAAAGCCGTTGGCTTACACGATTGCGCGATAGCCGACATGAAATTTGGGGAAAGAAACCACAACCGGTTTTGCTTGAAGGGCTAATGCCATTATCTAGCTGGGTTGAGGTTAAAGGGATTGAAAAATGGTATGCAAGTAGCCAAGAAGAAGGTACTTATTTTACTCCTTGGAGCAAACTTAATCTCCAATTGAAAGCGGACTTATTGGCAGATTACCTAGTTGATACTCAATCTTTGCTTTTCATTGATGATGCTCATAAGTTGACAGGTCGCAAAGCTCAGATTGCACGAAAATGTTTACTGTCTGCCAAGGTTTGGTTGATGGCGTGTAGTGAAGAAGGACGCCTTCCCCCGTCAATTCGTCCCATCGTTGAAAGACGTGAACCACAGCGCATCAATTTAGAGAGTGATGTCAGTTATGACACTACGAAAGCTTTAATTTGGTTTATGGTTGCTTTATGCGTTGTTGCGGGCGCGTGGGAAGCTGGAGCTGTGATTGGCGGCTTGCAAATGCTTGGTAGCGGACGGAGGTCTACGCGTGCCGATTAAGTATTGCCTTTTAGTGCTGTGTTTCCTGTTCTGCCCCGTGGCTTACGCCAATGATTGGGGGATTTCTACACCCTGGGATGAACCAACAGCGCAGCCACCGGAGATTAAGCCTTTCGAATTGCCGACATTGAAAGGCGATGCTCCTCATTACAATACCTCCACTCCTGCTCTTAAGCCTGCGCCTAAGATTGACCCAGATGCTATCTTTCAGACAGTACTCAACTGTTATCCAGAGAAGAGTAAATTCAAACTCGACTTAAACCTTGTCGCTGGAATGAGGACGAACTTAGATGAATACAACAGTGATGATTGGCCTGAAATCTCAGAACACTATGTCGGGATTGTTGGAAAAATGCCGCTCTACTCTACGACGGAGCAATCTCGAGAGCGGCAATGGGAGTACCAACGTAGAACTGCCACAGCGACGTCGGTTGCTTCCTTCACCCAAGCTCTCGCTGATAGAAACTACGCTTACCGCTTGATGGGTCTCTACCTATCACTTGAAGCACGTTCACAGCAGCGGGTTGCCCAAGGTGTGGCGAACGTGAACGAACAAGTGGCACTACTTGAAAAAGTCGCGAGCTCACATCGAGACGTTTTAGCTCATGAAGCTAAAATCGTCGAGCATCGACTGGCACTAGTTGCATTGTGTGAGAGTTCCTACAGCGACAGTGTAAACCAGTATTTGCAAAAGCTTGCCTACCTCCCACCTCATTCTAAACCGAGGGTTACTCAATGAAGTGGCTGAATCATGGGCTTATTGCTGGGTCGATTTGTGCCGTTATCTCTCCCCCTCATGTACCTGTTTGTGTGTTAGGTGCCACGGCACCTGATTGGCTTGAATATGTTGCTAAGGTCGTCGGTCGGCATATAAAACATCGAGGTCCTACCCATGTTTTTACCCATTGGCTCGTTGTGGCACTCGTATTTACTTTTATATGGGATTATCAAGGGATTGGCATGGCGTTCGCTTGGGGGGGCGTAAGTCATATTTTAACTGACGCAATGACGGTATCTGGAGTGCCATTTTCGCCATACAGTGACAGGCGGTTTCATTTATTTGGTGGGCGGTTTAGAACCGGTGACCCTGTGGAATACGCAATCTCTGCTGGCGTAGTGATAGTTTGTATCGCTTTTTCACATATCACTGGAGGGCAGGGGTTTGCACCATTTTTTTACGACTGGGCAGGGATGTATGAGAGTGGATTAATTGATGCGTTAGAGTGGAAAACTAACCGATTTAGATTCATTTAAATTAAACAATGTTTGTCATTATTCAGGCTGAATAATGACAAATCAAAGCGGAGTAATTAGGGAGTAACTCATGTTAAATAGAGCTTACCAACGGGGGTTTACACTTATAGAACTCATCATCACGATTAGTGTATTAGGGGCGTTATTGCTTTTTGCAGCGCCAAACTTTTCTCAAATAATGAAAAGCTCTCGAATCAATACGGTTAAAGATGAACTTGCAGGGTTACTTATCATGGCTAAAAGTGAAGCTGTTTTTAGAAATATGCCCGTATATATTCATTTGCGAGAGCTATCTAACATAGACCCAACAGAGCGTTGCTTGGTTTTGTCCCTGTCCGACACTATCAGTGACTGTACCACTAACGCAATGTTGGTTTTAAAAGGACGAGTATTTGATGAGGTCGTCTTAGAGCAATCCTATCCACAAAACGTTATTAAGCTAGATGCTGTACGAGGGTTACCTGAATTAATTCACTCGACGTTAGATAGCGATAGTTACAGTGAGATTATGAAAATTTCAGTTGAGCCTGATAAGAAAGTTGCGTTGAAAATGCATCTAGTAGGAAGGACATACTTTTGTAGCACAGTAGGGGAGCAGTATGGATTGAAAGAGTGTTAAGTTACTCTTTATAAATTTTAATTTTAAAAAACGTCATTGAAAAATGACGTTTTACATGAATAAATCTATTTTTATTAGTGTTTTATAAAGGAAAGTAGAGCATTAGATTCCGTATAGATATCTTGTATAAGTTTCAGTTTTTTATCCAAACTTCCACTAGATTTCAGGCTCTCTTTAAAGTCTAGCTCAAGCTTATCAATACTATTGATCATAGATGATAATACTTGGAGACTTTCTAAATCTTTGCCATCAGGTAGCTTTTTTAGAATAATAGTCATAGCCTGAGATTTTATTGATCTAGAGTGCTCCAGAAGCTCAACTTGTAAAGGGTAATACTCATTACTCATTGTTACTCTCTTCCATTAAAACCTTTTGTATTGCCTCATCGAGCTTTTCCTGTATTCCTTTTGAAAGCCGCCCGAACTCATACGAGAAATTTCTCCCTTTAACGCGTTTACGTGCAAACATGCCTTTGCTATCGAATTGGACGAGAGGAGTGACTTCCGCTTTGTCTGTCCCTTTCTTCGCTTCTGCGACTTTTAGCTCATTTTTGATCGCTGCAACAATTGCGTCTTTTTGGTCTTCCAGCGAATATTCAGCCTGAATATTGACAAGGCTTTTTTTGATCTTCTTTACGAAATCAGTAAGTTGTTTTTTGTCTTCGCAGGCCTTCATTACCTTATCGAGCAGGGCATAATCCGGGTGTGAAAGGGCATTTACAATCGGAAATAGCTTAACCAGCTTCTCGTCGATACTGGCTGCTTTCATCGCTTTACTTACACCGGCTTGGCTAAGCCCAACCTGTTTTGCAATCTCAGCCTGAGTTATCTCTTCGTTGGCCGATTTGATGGCTATACATTGTTGTCCAATTTCACGCAGGTTATGTTCTTTGGCAGTTTGTAGCTGCTTGGCCAACGCCTTAGCATCACTGACAGAGATTTCATTCTGAGTAATAAGGATACGGAATGTTTTAACTCGACCTCCTTGAAGTAAGAACCAAGCTCGACGGCGAGAGCCATCTAATACATCAATCTTGCCATCGATTTGTCGACCTACAGCAGGGTAGAACTGTTGAAATTCAAGGGAGTTCAAATCAGATAGAGATTCTGCCGTAAGAAGCGATTGATCGCGTCCGTTCACATCAAAGGTAACAAACGTCTCATCACGAACTTGTTCGTATGACAGGGTCACTTCATTGAAGGTCGCGCTATTCCCCGACGCTAACTGCCAAACCACGCTCTGACCGACAGACTCAATTCCAAACTGTTCTCGCAAAAACTCAGCTGCATTAGTGCCGGCTCTATCCAGCTCAGCCGTGAGCTGTTGCGTTAATGTGGTCAGGTTCGCTTTTGCTGCTGACTGTTGAGCCTCAACTGCGCCTGGTGTATTACCTAGTGGACTACCACCACGTTTTTTTGCCATTATGCTTGCTCCTGTTCGCGCCAAACACTCAAAATATCTCGTTGAATTTGGCTAATTACTTCATAACCATTTTGCTGCGCCGTTTGGAAAGTGGATTTGCTTTTCGGGTATTCGCTTTTTGACATATCGAAAACGGTGGCAAGTAAGGAAGAAGCTTGTCTAATCGCTTCGCTATGCTTGAATTCTTTGGAATATAAGTAAGGCGCAAAATGTTCATAAAGGCTATTCATCAACTCGGTAGTCGTTGAGCTATCACGATGGTTTGTCAGTAATATCTTCATGAAATCATAGCCTTGATGATTCGCATTGGCTAACAACGCCCAAACTTGTGGGATATAGCTAAAGTATGAGCAAGTTGCATCGATGTCGTTTTCGGTAATTGATAACGGGAAAACAACACTTGTTGCTGCAAAGTACGCATTGTAAGTCGCGTAACCTAGAGAAGGCGGCGTATCAATGATGATGATGTCGAATTCATCTTTTACTGCATCGATGATGTCGGCCAAAATAGAGTAGGGGGATGGTAGCTTATGTGTGAATACTTGTTCATGAAACCACCCTTCAATTGCTCTGTCACTTTGCGAAGCAGGAAGAATACGTAAGTTGGGGATTGTGGTTTCTAAGAACGCTTCAGATACCGCTTGCTCGAACGTTTCATCCTCGTCTAAGTCAAAGTTACGCATAATGAGATCGCCCACTGAGAGGTTGCCTTCCTGATCAGCTTCTGGCGCGTAATACATAGACAGAGTCGCCTGGCCATCCATATCGATTAACCCTACTCGATATTCTTGGTGAAACTCCGTCGCTAAGCCCGATGCTACAGTTGCGGCAGATACTGTCTTACCTACACCACCTTTTTGGTTTTGGATTACGATAACTTGCGTTGATTGCTTTTCACCACGCTGGAATTTCGGCTCTTTACGTAAGGTTTCTGGTAATAAGTCTCTTACACGATACATTTCTTCTATATCAATCGACCATTGAGAGTCCTCATGGCGACGCGGGTCGATACCTGCAGAAGTAACATATCGATCAAGAGTTTTAGCATCAATAGCTAAATAGGTGGAAGCTTCTGCTCGAGTGAAGTTGCGCAGCTCTTTGCGGTGATTCGCGAGTAATCGTAAGTTTCGACGCTTGATATAAGCATCAGCCCCTTGTTTAAGCGATTGAAAGCTCTGGGTGGTCTGTTGAGTATCCATTTCTGCCTCCGTATAGGAATTAGAAATAGTATATCCCTTAATTTTTAAGGTTTGTAGCTAAAAAGTAGGGATTCCATAAGAGGAGGATTACATTCTCACTTAAAGTGAAAGTTGTATTTTTAGTTGATTTTCAATGCTTTAGCAATAAAAAATAAAAAAAGCTTGCAAATGGCAAGAATTTGATGCTATAATTACCATACGGGATGTACGACAAGTTTGATATTATTGATTTTAATTAAAATCAGCTTGTGGTGGGTTTTTGCTAGTGAGATGGTCATTATATCTACCTCGGACATGCTGTCAATAAAATAATTTAAAATAACCAGACAGTTGACATGTACGAAAGCTGTCGTACAATAGAAGGGTGACCTATGAGTTTTAAACAAAATAAAATAAGAGTAATTCAAAGTCTTGAGAGTGGTTTTTTCTCACATGAAGAAAGAGATAATATCGATGAGAAAAACAAACTTGCGGTTGGGGACATAACTAAAGAAGAAGTGGTCGAGATCCTGAAAAAATCTCGTGGTAATGAATATGAGTCCAGTCCACACCACCATGTTAAAAGTATTGATGTGCACATTGTGGTTACAAAATACAAAGGCCAAGAATGGTATATCAAGTGGTATTTCCTTGAACCGGATACTATTTTCATTAGTGTTCACTAATGTAGCCGTTCAATACGGATTGAAGGTTTGCTTTAGCCATAAGGTTAAAGCAAACCTTTCACTATAGAGGTTATCTGCATGAAAATCCTAAAAGTAGGCGATACTCAAAAAGCCATTTGCCATACATGTCAAGCTATTGAGACCGTAACATTTCAACTGAGAAATGTTCCTTTCAGTGATGGCAGTGGTGTTGTGAAAAATGTGCTGGTAGGCGTTTGTAACAATTGTGATAAGGTTGCATCACTTCCGCATCAGTCTACACCTGTAGTTAAAAAGCAACTGGCGAAGCAACGAAGCTCTATTGAGAGCAGAGTCCCAGCGCATTTTATAGATATATTAAATCTAGCAAGTGTTGAAATTAGTGGAGACATCGACTTTGCGCCAAATATAGTAAAATTCTATATACATGCTTTAAATGTTGGTGAAATACCTAGAGATGATATCCGAAGCTATATTGATTCAGAGTTATTCCAAGGTAAAGCTCAAAAACGTTTATCATTGAAAGGGCGAATGGTGGCTAAAGAAATCGAAAGCCTAAAAGAACAGACTAACATTAGACAAACGACAGATTTGATAAAAAGCGTTGTGTTAAAAATTAATAATGATTTGTTAATTGAAAAAAATAAAAAATATATACAGACCCTTAAGAATATTTCAGCTGCTATAGCTTAAACGAGAATATTAATCCAGTGCGTATATAAAAAACGCCAGCATATGCTGGCGTTTTTTTAATCTAATAAATGAGCTATACACTGCCCAAGCCTTAGACCAAGCAGAGGCGGAACAGCATTCCCAACCTGAGTATACTGAGGCACTTCAAATTTTCTCATTTGCCCACCGGTTGTAACTTTAGATCTAAATACAAAGTTATCCGGAAACGACTGGATTCTTGCCATTTCTCTAACAGTTAACACTCGAAGCTCATGTTCATCATAATGACATGCATCATCAGGTATAGACAGAGCTGCAGGCGCTGGTGATGTTGCGATTAAAGCTTTCTGAGTTTGCTTTTTCGTAGGATGTGCCTTCAAGTAATCAACAAAATCACTCTCTTTTTCAAAGTAATCTAATGTTCCATCCACCTGCAAAAATCGATATTGACTACAAGCACTCCAAGCCGCACTTGTTACATAGTCAGCCTCTCCTTTTAGAACAGAAAAAACGGACTTTGTCACTGCACGTTCGTCGATATCAGAAAGAACTTGATATAGCCTAAACCTACGCTGCACCACTTCCCCGTTATTTCGAAACTCATGGTTAGCTATTTCGTTTCTTATCGGTAAGCGATCAAAAGTAGAGTTTAGTGTTTTTACAAACTCTGACTGTGGTGAAGGGTAGTTATGTTTAAGATCATCTAGTGCCTGTGATACTGATACTGGTTGATGATTGATTAGATCTGATAAGAAGGATTCCTCGATAAGCTTGCGATCTGCTGGGTCTTTTACATCAAAATACTTAAGATGGCCAAACTCCAGAGTACTGCCCTGCTTTTGAACTAGTTTAAAAAACTCATGTGATTGAGCAAACAGTATGGAGTCAGAAGAACCAGCCTTAAATTTGCTCAAGATAGCTTTATAATGATCAAGGCGCACAGCTATCATTATAAATCTTGGTCTGTTTTGAGCAATGCCAGCAAAGCGAGCGTTGATATGTAAACAAAGCGGTACATAACCAATACCAGCAAAAGCTTTAGCTACCTCATACCAAGCATGAAAAAGGCTACCATCATCACCTTTAAATGGTCGTAAGATTCCTGTTACATTTTCCAGTAATGCTATTTTAGGTTTTGTATGCTGAACAAACTTAGCAAACTCCCAGGGTAGCGTATTCTTATCGCTATTTTTTTCCCTTAACCCTGCCATGCTAAAGCTTTGACATGGTGGTCCCCCCGAAACTAAGTCTAATCCCCGAGAAGAACCAAAACTAGTTCTTAACAACTCAACCAGCTTCGGACTAGAGTCAAGTAAATGGTTAAGCTCAATAATACTTCCGACCAACAACTTACCTTCCAAAGTTGTCAAATCTTCAGGCATATCAGAGTAACCGGTATCTGCATTAAATGAAGGGAATGTAAATGGGTTTTCTCTTAAACGACGTTTTAAGTTGTCAAAATTGCTATTGAGCCAAATAGTATTATTTGGAGACTTACCCTCTCTAGCAAGCTCTTCTAAGTTTTCGTCTAGAAAATTGTAGGCAAATGATTCCGCCGCCATTGGAGAAAGCTCATTCGCCAATGTAAGCTCGTAACCACAATGCTTTAAACCTAGCGACAAACCTCCACACCCTGAAAACAACTCTATATGATTCACAAAAAAACCCAACATTACAAAAACAGGGGAAGAATTCTATTCAACTCTTAGTTAAAAGTCCAGGGGTATTTTTGTCCCCCTACATGCATTGACTCTCATTATTAATGTAATATACTGTTTTGAAAGGCTTATGAGAGTAGCCTACCTTCATATGTAAAGACCCCTTCAGGTCCTCTCTGTAGATAAATCAACAGATATACTTGCGTTTATTTGCAGTTAGAGATCGACTTTTCTAACCCATCGTATTTGTTTTTATCTACCTAAGCATCTGTTTAGGTGGTTATGCTGTACCTCACCTTCTTGATGCTTTTACTGGGCTTATAGGGAAAGCCTCCGCAAAAGCGCCAATGCGTACCCGACATTTGTTCTAACAATTTCCTTCAAACGTACAGCACTAATATAGGACTCAAGACATGAGTGTACCTAAAACAAACATCCCTACTATTAGTCGCATCAAACAACGAGCTAAGAAACTTAAAAACGAGTTAGGAATTTCCCATACTGAAGCTTTGACTCTTATTAGTGCAGACTTTGGATTTGAAAGCTGGGCTTCATTTAAAAATGAATTAGTAAAAAATGAACAGTCTCAACACCCTACCCCCTCACCAACGACAATATTTGTTGAATATGATGATGTTGAAATGAGCAATGGTGACTTCGAATCTTTAGACAAAGAACGAACCAACGACCTCCCAGTTGAGCAAAAAAAACGAGTAACTCAAAACAAAAAACAGCTAACAAAAGTAGGGGTAGAGTTTTCTCTTTTTGAGCCTACGATTACTGGATTGAAAAAATCCATCTTAGATGCCACCCAAACGGTAAGGACACATTTCGAATTAGAGGGATTCCATTTCTATGGAGAGCAATCTCAAGGCCCTGATAACAAAGTAATGAAAGATGCCTGCTTTCTTACTGACGATAAAATCATCCCTTCAAAAGCCAGTTTATACCGACCAAAAACCAAAAAGGGTGATCCACGAATGTGGTTTAAAGGCCTGCCTGCATATGCAAATCCAGGTGATCAGATAGCCATTATCATTCACGACGGAATGCCTCACCTTATCAACTTAACTACTTCAGATATAGAACGATCTTTAACCCAAACGTCCTCTTTTATTAAAGAGTTTTTAAAGAAGATTAGTGATCAACACAACAGTGTTGCCAATGAACTTCTTGCAAAAATTAAAGAGATTGCAAAGTTTCCCTTCCCAGCCTTAAGGAAAGGTGACACTGCCATTGGTTACACCTTAGAAACCATGCTTGGGATCGATGCTAACTCAAGTAAAGAGCCTGATTATAAAGGTATTGAATTAAAGTCTGGACGAGGTACAAAAAACCGCACCACATTATTTGCTCAGGTCGCCGACTGGA
>NZ_JAWOTK010000042.1:0-17164 GCF_033338855.1 Vibrio sp. Vb0937
GCAGAAAGGGCAACCGAAGAAACGAGAATAGATTTCACAAACTTATTTTTATTCATGGTAATTCAAATTTTTGGGTTAACTGCAGACATCTTATCAGAATCCCTAGTTATGTAAGAGGGGGATCAAAGAGAAATTCATGACACGAGGTCATTTGGCAGTGTTGTGTTTTTTAATAAATGCAGACGAATAGCCGAGCAACTTTACTTTATCTAATGTGGCTTGCGTCAGGGAATAGTCAGTAAATGGCCCTAACAACAAGCGATAAGACTCTTTCGCACTCTCTAGGAAAGTTTCTGTATCCAATTTTTGACCAAGCTCGGTACCTAAAGTTCGCGCGCGTTCTTCATTTTTTGATGATGCCACTTGAATAACGTACCTAGGGTGCGCTTCTAATGACTTTTTGTCCATGGGCTGATTGATACTGATCACTTCAATTTCCACGTTCGCGGTGCCTGTTTTTATGACATCTAACTTGTGCGCGGCGGCATAGCTTAAATCAATGATACGGCCATCGTGAAAAGGACCTCGGTCATTAACTCGTACTATGGTGGTTTTGCCGTTGTCAGTATTGGTAACTTTTACGTAACTTGGTAACGGTAGCGTTTTATGCGCTGCCGTCATTGAGTACATGTCATAGATTTCGCCATTAGAAGTCAAATGACCTTGGAATTTTTTCCCATACCAAGATGCTCGGCCTTTTTCTTTAAAGCCTTTCGCATTGCGAACTATTTTGTAGTCTTTGCCACGCAAGTGGTAATCTTTGTTCCCACCTAGGCTGTACGGTTCATATTTAGGATGCGCATCCTCGATGTGTTCGACTGAAAGCGGTGTATCCGGTGCAACATCGGATTCGAGTTCGTAACGGCCTTCTTGTTCTTTTTGGCTAGTTGATGAACAGCCTGCCAAAATAAGAGCAGAGAAAACCAAGGAATATAAAGCGCGTTTTTGCATGTCTAGGTCGCCTTAGAGAATGCTTTTCGGTGCGTATGAATCGACATCAGAATACCAAAACCAGCCATCAAGGTTACCATTGATGTGCCGCCATAACTGATGAGTGGCAACGGTACACCTACTACAGGTAGGATGCCACTTACCATGCCAATATTTACAAAAATATACACGAAGAAGCTGAGTACAATACTGCCTGCCATCATTCGTCCAAATGCGGTTTGCGCTTGGCTGGCGAGATATAAACCTCGTCCAATAATAAATAGATAGATGGCTAAAAGGCAAAGGAAGCCAATCATACCCCATTCTTCAGCAATTACTGCAAAGATAAAGTCAGTGTGTCGTTCAGGAAGAAATTCTAGTTGTGACTGCGTACCTTGCAACCAACCTTTGCCGGAAATACCGCCGGAGCCAATCGCAATTTTACTCTGAATAATGTGGTAGCCCGCTCCTAGCGGATCAGACTCCGGGTTAAATAGAGTACGAACTCGCACTTTTTGATACTCTCGCATCAAGAAAAACCACAGAATTGGAATGAAACCACCTAATGCAATCGCAGCACCAGCGATGATTTTCCAGCTAATGCCGGCGAGGAAGATAACAAAAATACCGGAAGCGGCGATCAGGATCGAGGTACCTAAGTCAGGCTGCTTTGCAATGAGAATGGTTGGTAAGCAGACCATAATCAGTGCAACAATGAGTGTTTTTAGCGTTGGTGGAAGGGGCTGTCTACCGACATAGCGAGCCACCATTAATGGCACTGCGAGCTTCAATAGCTCTGACGGTTGAAAGCGCACAAAACCGAGGTTAAGCCAACGCTGCGCGCCTTTCGATGCTTCACCGAAAAACAGCACGCCGAAAAGCAGTATAACGCCACCAACGAACATCAAAGGTGCCAAGCTTTCGTAAGTTCGTGGAGAAAGCTGTGCAAGGACGAGCATCACAACGAGTGAAAGCACCATTCGCATGGCTTGGCGATCCATCATCAGTAAACTTTGGCCACTGGCGCTGTACATGATCACCAGGCCAAACCCCATCAGGGCCAGTATGCCAAGTAGGAGTGGTAAGTCGATATGGAAGCGTTCAAACAGGGCGCGATTTTTACCTGTAGAGGGATCCATCTTCATTACTGTTTTACCTCTTTCTTCGCATTGTTTTCAGGCTCAATTTCTTCTGGACCAAGAACGACTCGGTCAAAAATTTTCCTTACTACTGGGGCACCGTTACTAGAACCACCACCGGCATTTTCTAGTACTACAGTGACGACCACTTTAGGATCATCAAATGGTGCAAAGCCAGTAAATAACGCATGGTCACGTAAGTGCTCGGCGATCTCATCGGCGTTGTACTCTTCGTTTTCACCCAGACCGAAGACCTGTGCAGTACCTGATTTACCCGCTGTTTCATAATTCATTTTGTAGAATGAGCGACGAGCTGTTCCGCGCGTGCCATGGTTTACCCGACGCATGCCTTCTTTCGCCATATCCCAGTACTTTTTAGGCACATTCTTGATTGGTGGGTAAGTCACGTATTCTGTCGTTTTTTGCTCTTCGAAGTCGTTACCATTTTCTATCGTCGCTTTGAGCAAGTGAGGTGCGATCACTTCTCCCTCGTTTACTAATACGGCGGTTGCTTTGGCGATTTGCATTGGTGTTGCTGTCCAATATCCTTGGCCGATACCCACAGGGATCGTATCACCTTTATACCATGGGGTTTTATGGCGAGACATTTTCCAGTCACGAGTCGGCATATTCGCCTTACTTTCTTCGTAGATATCGATGCCAGTGTAATCACCAAAGCCGAACATCATCATCCAATTCGAAATACGGTCAATACCCATGTCATAAGCGATTTGATAGTAGAAGGTATCAACAGACTCTTCGATCGACTTAATGATATCGACGCGTCCGTGTCCCCAACGTAACCAGTCACGGAATGGGCGAGTGTTGGAGTTTGGTATGCGCCAATAACCTGGATCATTTCGCGTAGTGTTCGGTGTGACGACACCTTCTTGTAGCGCGGCTACCGCCATAAATGGTTTGATGGTAGACGCGGGTGGATAAATGCCAAGTGTGGTTCGGTTGACCAAGGGACGGTTTTTATCGTTCAAAAGGGCGCGATAGTCTTTACCTGAGATTCCGTGCACGAACGAGTTAGGATCGTAGCTAGGGCTCGAAACCATAGCCAGTACACCATTGTCTCTAGGATCGATTACTACAGCACTGCCTCGGCGGCCGTCCAATAATTGGTGTACGTACAACTGCAAGTTGATATCAAGGTTTAAAACGATGTCTTTTCCGGGTACAGGTGGAACGTACTTTAAGGTACGGATTACTCGGCCGCGGCTGTTTACCTCGACTTCTTGATATCCGGCTGTACCGTGTAAGAGGTCTTCGTAGTATTTTTCAATACCCAGCTTACCAATGTCGCGAGTGGCTTGATAGTTTGCGTCTTTTTCTTCTCGGATCAGGCGCTGCATGTCGCGATCATTGATTCGAGAAACGTAACCAATCACGTGGGTTAAGACTTCGCTGAAAGGGTAGTAGCGCTTTAAGGTCGCACTTATTTCCACACCCGGAAAGCGGTACTGATTGACGGAGAATACCGCTACTTGTTTTTCGTTCAGTTGGGTCAGCAGTGGGACCGATTTAAATCGACGAGTCCGTTTACGCTCGTGGTGGAAACGTTCAATCTGGTCTGGTGTAATTTCCAGAATAGTTTGTAATTCTTGGATGGTTGCATCAATGTCTTTAATTTTTTCTGGGGTCAGTTCTAAGTTAAAGACGGGACGGTTCTCTGCCAGTAAAACGCCATTTCGGTCATAAATTAGACCTCGGTTAGGCGCGATAGGCACTACTTTGATGCGGTTATCGTTCGAGCGGGTTTGATAGTCTTGAAACTGGTTCACCTGAATGTTGTACATGTTGGCAACCAGAGCTCCCATCAAGACAACAATGCCGATAAAAGCAACAATAGCGCGGCTGGCAAACAGACGCGCTTCGGCTTGATAATCTCGGATTTGACTGCGTCGTTTACGAATCATTAACGCTTGGCTCTAAAGTTAAACAACGATTATTCGCGATGATAAGGGTGGTTAGCGGTGATGCTCCACGCTCGGTACAAGCTTTCTGCCATTACGATACGCACTAGAGGGTGGGGTAGCGTTAAGGCAGACAATGACCAGCTTTGGTCTGCTGCAGCTTTGCATGCAGGAGCGAGTCCTTCAGGACCGCCGATTAATATTGATACATCACGGCCATCTAATTTCCAAGCTTCTAACTGCTCAGCGAGTTGAGGAGTGTCCCATTTTTTACCTGGGATATCTAACGTGACGATACGGTTGCCTTTTGGTACCGCCGCGAGCATCGCTTCTCCTTCTTTTTGCAGGATGCGAGCGATATCGGCATTCTTACCACGCTTGCCAGCAGAGATTTCAATCAACTCCAACGGCATATCATGTGGGAAACGGCGACGATATTCTTGAAAGCCTTCCTCAACCCATTTTGGCATTTTTGTGCCAACAGCAATTAGTTGAATTTTCAAAAGATTAACCCCAGAGTTTTTCTAGCTGGTAGAGTTCGCGGTGCTCTTCTTGCATCACGTGAAGCATGGCGTCGCCCATATCTAGAACTACCCATTCACCTTCGTTTTCACCTTCCATTCCTAGTGGCTCAAGACCGGCTTTTTTCACCTCTGTTGCAACATGGTCAGCGATGGATGAAACGTGGCGTTTGGATGTACCAGTACAGATGATCATGTAATCTGTCACGCTTGATTTATCTTCCACATTTAGGACGATAATGTCTTCCGCTTTCATGTCGTCGGCTTTATCAGCTAAAAAGTCTTTCAGTTCTTCGCGAAGCACTCGGTTTTCCTCGGTTTGTCTCTTATCTCTACAGTGTTTTACATTCTTGCTTGCAAAACAGGTCGCGCACTATATCACGCTTTGATTTTTAAATTGCCAGCTTAATATCAGGAGAGCAGGTTTCTAAGCTCACCTGATGAATAGTTGGCCATACAGACTCGTCATACTGAGTTTTGGCTTTTATCTCGGCTTGAGCCAACAAGGAGAGCAATGCACAAATACGACTCGCTGATAAGCGGGCCAGTGCTGCGTTATAGAGTGGACGCTTGTTTTGCCAAACTCGATATTTCTCAAATACCTGGTTCATTCCCATTTGAGTTAAGTCTTGATGCATATTTAAAAGTTGGCTCAACTCTTTTTGTACACTTCGAATCAAGATCACGGTCTCAACCCCTTCCGCCTCAAGTTGGCGAAGAATACGTTGTGCACGGTTTGCTTTACCTGCCAGTAAGGCGTCGATCCAGTTAAAGGTAGTGAAGTGATTATGGCGACTTAGGGCTTCCTCTAAACGTATGATGGTCAGCTCACCATCCGGATAGAGTAGGGCCAATTTCTCTAAGCTTTGTGTCAATGCAAATAGGTTACCTTCATGCCATTGAGCCAACATTTGCAGTGATTGCTGATCGGGTTTTAGTCCCAACGTGCGGCAACGTGTCTGAATGAACATAGGTAGGCGTTGAAGGTCTGGCGACAAGCAGCTTACCCAATCGCCTTTTGAGCTTAATGCTTTGAACCATTTCGCATTTTCTTGGGCTTTGGTCAGTTTGCTACCAACAATGACGAGCATGATGTCATCATGAAGCATATCACACAGTGTTTGCAGCTCTTTGCTGACGGCGGTTGTCACGCCACTTTCAGGAATTTCAAGCTCAATCAATTGACGGTTTGAAAACAGGCTCATCGCTTGGAAACAGTCGTAAACTTGGTTCCAGTCGATGCTAGCATCCACCGCAAAACGGTGTTTTTCCTCAAAACCTTGCTGAAACGCTGCCTTTTGGATGGCTTGGCGGCTTTCTTGAATCAGTAACGGCTCATTACCAAAGATTAAGTAAACCTGTTTAACTTGTTTAGTTAAATGATCCGTTAGCTTATCGGCATAAATTCGCATAGTGACTAAGAGTTTTTGTTCGCTGGCTCAGAGATTTGTCCTGCTTCATATTCGGCACGAATACGGCCCAACTGGCGCATCATCTGTTTTGCAGCTTGCAAGCGCATCTCGTCTTCAATTACGTCACGCTCAACAGATTTTGCAAGTGCGGTCAACGGGTTGTCTAGGTAGTTGCGGTTTACTGTTGTCGTAAAGTTTTTAGAACCATAGCCAGGAATTGTCACACGGTATTTTACTACGTATGTCAGCTCTTTTTCTGCTGCACGGCTATTTTGATAAAGCGATAGTGTACGCTCATCGATTGTCGCTTCCGTCAAATGAAGGTTGGGTACCGTCGATGATGGTTGAACAAGTTCAACTTTGTTCAGTTCGAGTTGAGAGCGAACATAGCGAGTTAATTCACTGTATTCATCGTAGCTGGAGAAAGACATAGTGTGCAGCTCTTCCGGTACGGAATACTCGCCGCGAAGGTGAAAACCACAGGCAGAAAGAAGCCCCGCTAATACCAATACCACTGGTAGTTTAATCAAAGAGAAAAAGCGCATTGATTGTATTCATCCTAAATTGAAGGGGTTATTTACCTTAAACCACTCATGTGAATGGTTTGAGGTAAATAAACAGGGTAGAAAACTACCCTGTTTAATGACTCTTGGTTAACAAATAAGTTCGCTAAACAGAGACAAATTGCAAGCTGTGATTAGTTTGCAACGATGTTCAGCAGTTTACCTGGAACGTAAATGACTTTACGAATAGTCAGGCCATCAGTGAACTTAACCACGTTTTCGTCGTTTAGACCAAGCTGTTCGATATCGTCTTTAGAGATATCCGCTGGGACTGTTAGCTTCGCACGTAGCTTACCGTTAACTTGAACAACGATAGTTTTTTCGTCTTCAACTAGCGCTTTTTCGTCAAACGTCGGCCATGCCGCGTTATCAATGTCTGTTTCACCTAGTGCTGCCCATAGCTCGTATGAGATATGCGGAGTGATAGGGTAAAGCATGACAACAATAGCTTTCAGTGCTTCGTCAAGGATTGCACGATCTTGCGCAGATTCTTGAGGCGCTTTCGCTAGTTTGTTCATCAGCTCCATGATCGCAGCGATCGCGGTGTTGAATGTTTGACGACGAGCGATATCGTCCGTCACTTTCGCGATAGTCTTGTGAACGTCGCGGCGAAGTGCTTTTTGATCACCAGAAAGCGCTGAGGTATCTACTGCTTCTGCTGTGCCTTTCGCTGTGTGCTCTTTAACTAGTTTCCAAACACGTTTTAGGAAGCGGTTCGCACCTTCTACGCCAGACTCTTGCCATTCAAGTGTCATGTCCGCTGGAGACGCGAACATCATGAATAGACGTACTGTGTCAGCGCCGTACTTGTCTACCATTTCTTGAGGGTCGATACCGTTGTTCTTAGACTTAGACATCTTGATCATGCCTGAGTGCGTTACATCACGACCTTCAGTGTCTTTAGCAGAAGTAATGCGGCCTTTACCATCACGTTCAACGGCTACGTCTGTTGGAGCTACCCACTCTTTGCCGCCTTTCTCGTTCTCGAAGTAGAACGCATCAGCCAGTACCATGCCTTGACACAGTAGTTGCTTGAACGGTTCGTCAGAAGTTACGTAACCCGCATCGCGCAGTAGTTTGTGGAAGAAGCGTGAGTACAGTAGGTGCATACAAGCGTGCTCGATACCACCAATGTACTGATCTACTGGTAGCCAGTAGTTTGCTTTTTCTGGGTCTAGGATGTCGTCCGCTTGTGGTGAACAGTAACGCGCGTAGTACCAAGAAGATTCCATGAACGTATCGAACGTATCTGTCTCACGTAGAGCAGGTTCGCCGTTAAAGGTTGTCTTCGCCCACTCTTTGTCTGCTTTGATTGGGCTGGTTACGCCGTCCATTACCACGTCTTCTGGAAGAATCACTGGTAGTTGGTCAGCAGGTACTGGGTGAACTTCACCGTCTTCAGTCGTTACCATTGGGATTGGTGCGCCCCAGTAACGTTGACGAGATACACCCCAGTCGCGTAGACGGAAGTTTACAGTCTTAGTGCCTTTGCCTTCTGCTTCTAGCTTCGCTGCAATTGCATCGAACGCCGCTTGGAATTCTAGGCCGTCGAATTCACCAGAATCGAACAGTACGCCTTTCTCTGTGTATGCTGCTTCAGAGATGTCTAGCTCGCTGCCATCAGCAGGCTTGATAACAGGCACGATGTCTAGACCGTACTTCGTTGCGAACTCGTAGTCACGTTGGTCGTGTGCAGGTACTGCCATTACCGCGCCTGTACCGTAGTCCATCAGTACGAAGTTTGCTACGTAAACAGGAACTTCACGGCCGTTCAATGGATGAATAGCAGTAAGGCCAGTAGCCATACCTTTCTTCTCCATTGTCGCTAGCTCAGCTTCTGCAACCTTGTTGTTCTTACATTCGTCGATAAACGCTGCAAGCTCTGGATTGTTCTCTGCTGCAAGAGCTGCAAGAGGGTGGCCGGCTGCGATACCCACGTAAGTCACACCCATTAGCGTATCTGGACGTGTTGTGTAAACTTCTAGGTCTTGTTGACCCTTAACTTCAAACTTCAGTTCAACACCTTCAGAACGACCAATCCAGTTGCGCTGCATGGTTTTCACCATTTCAGGCCAACCTTCAAGCTTGTCTAAGTCGTCTAGTAGCTCTTGAGCGTACTCAGTGATTTTGATGAACCATTGAGGGATTTCTTTTTGCTCTACAGGCGTATCACAACGCCAGCAACAACCGTCTTCAACCTGCTCGTTTGCAAGAACAGTTTGGTCGTTAGGACACCAGTTAACAGAAGAAGTCTTTTTGTAAACTAAACCTTTCTCGTAAAGTTTAGTGAAGAACTCTTGTTCCCAGCGGTAGTACTCCGGTGTACATGTTGCGAATTCACGGTTCCAATCGTAACCAAAGCCTAGAAGCTTAAGTTGGTTCTTCATGTATTCGATGTTTTCGTAAGTCCAAGGTGCTGGCGCAGTTTTGTTTTTTACTGCTGCGTTTTCTGCAGGTAGACCGAATGCGTCCCAACCGATTGGTTGCATCACGTTTTTGCCTTGTAGGCGTTGGAAACGAGATACTACATCACCGATAGTGTAGTTGCGCACGTGACCCATGTGCAGTCGACCACTTGGGTATGGGAACATGGACAGACAGTAGAATTTTTCTTTATTTGGGTCTTCACTTACAACAAAGGTTTTGTTGTCATCCCAGTGCTTTTGAACTTTTTGTTCAATATCTTGTGGGTTGTATTGTTCTTGCATCGATGGTATCCGTTATCTTGGAATTTGTGAGTTCGGTTAGAACAGACTTAAATAGATCGTCATAGAATACCTAAAGCTAGGGATCACAACAATAGCCAATCTGTACCCATACGCCCTTAAGTGACGCAGGTAGGAGAAAGATGGAGGTCAGTTATGCCTAAACGTAAAACAGGTTATGAGGAAATGCTCGAGGATGTGATTGAAACCTTGAAGCACAGTCCGGAAGAAGTTAACAAAGCGATTGAGACGTCGGGCAAAGTGGTGGATGCTGCTAATGACTTGACCAAAGATGAATTGGCTTTAATCAAAGCGTACCTTAAAGCAGACTTAAAAGAGTTTTCAGAGAGTTACGAGGATAGCAAAAGCGGCCCGTTTTACTTAACGATTGCGGACTCGATATGGCAAGGGCTGTTAGAGATTACTGACCGAACTAAAGTTGAGTGGGTTGAGTTGTTCGATGACTTAGAGCATCAAGGGCTATATGAAGCAGGAGAGGTGATAGGCTTAGGCACTTTAGTCTGTGATGAGTGTGGTCACAAGACAACGTATAACCACCCAACTGTAATCATTCCGTGTATTAAATGTGGTCACAAAGGCTTTACTCGTCAGTCATTAAAGCCATAAATGGCGCGTAACGACAGTATAATGCTATGAATAAAAAAGAGGCTTAGTCGCCTCTTTTTTGTCTTTTCTACTTTCAAGCTGTTATCAGCTCTGTTTTCTTCTTAAGCCGAAAGCCAGAGCTAAACTTAACCCAACCCAAATATACAATGGCCAAGTACCAAGGACTCGATATGGCGTTTGTCCATTGGTTGGGGTGAGCTCTGCGCGCAGTACTGCAGTTTCAAACTGCGGTACTTGCTCAACGATTTTACCTTTGTGATCGGTTACCGCTGTTAATCCGTTGTTAGTCGAGCGGATGAGCGGTTTACCTAACTCTAAGGCACGCATACGGGCGATCTCCATATGCTGAAGAGGACCGATAGAGTGACCAAACCATGCATCATTTGAAAGCGTTAGAATGAAGTCTGTTTCGTCAGTCACATTTTGACGCACTTGCTCATTAAAGATGATCTCATAGCAAAGCGCTGGTGCCATGTGCATGCCATTCGCAACGATGTTTGGCTGCACAAAAGCCCCACGGCTAAACGACGACATCGGTAGGTTAAAGAATGGCGCTAATGGGCGCAAAATATCTTCAAATGGTACAAACTCACCAAATGGTAGTAGGTGATGCTTATGGTAACGTTCGCTTAAATCGAAGCTGTAGTCACCGTATGGTGTGATGCCTAGGGACAGAATACTGTTGTAGAACTGTCGATCTTCAGCTTGGTTGACGACACCGGTGATGATTGCGCTGTTATTCATTTTTGCAGCGCTGTCGATATTGCTCAAAAATGAAGGCACTTCAATTTCAAAAGCGGGAATTGCTGCTTCTGGCCAAACGATAATGTCAGCGTCCCAGTTTTCACGAGTTAAGTCAGCGTACTTCATGATGGTTGGCCAGCGTTGACTTGGTAGCCACTTTAGGTTTTGGTCTACGTTACCTTGAATTAGTGCGAGCTTAGTCGTGTCTTCTGCTCGGGGTGTTACCCAATCGTAGTTGCGAACCCCAAAGCCAGTACTGAGTAGCACCGCAGGGATAATCGCCACCAGCCACTGCTTATGAATCCATGCATAGGCTAACGCCCCTGCGCTGATAAGGATAAATAGAGTAAGCAGTTCTACGCCGCCAATTGGTGCAAAGCTTGCGAGTGGAGCATCTATCTGGCTATAGCCTAGCCATAACCAAGGGAAGCCGGTCATCACCCAACCACGCAACCAATCACTGATCAGCCATAAAGCAGGTGCAGCGAGAAGTGCTTTTGTGAGCGTAAATTGAGGAAACAGCTTGTTGTTGAGCCAAGCAAATAAGCCTGAATAAACAGCCAAGTAGGCAACAAGTAAGCCCATTAAAAATAAATTGGCAATGAGCGGCATACCGCCAAAACCGGAGATACTGACGTAAACCCAGCTAACGCCAGTTGCAAATTGACCTAACCCCCAAGCATAACCAATCCATAGTGCGCGTTTCGGAGTTTGGTTAGCAAGAAGAATCAGTAGAATTGCAGGGCTAAGAATGGCAATAGGCCACAGCTGGTAAGGAGCGAAAGCGAGTGTAGTAGAGGCGCCAACAAAAGCGGCCACTGAGGGCCGCTTAAGGCGATGAAAGAGTTCATTCATCATTGTAATTTTCTGAGATTCCCAATGGGTATCGCGTTACTCTTGAGTGGCTTCAACCAGGGTTTCTTCGTCTGGGATCGTCACTTGGAGTTGAATGACACGACGGTTATCGGCAGCGGTGACTTTGAAGTTGTAGCCTTCAATTTCAACCAGTTCACCACGAGAAGGTAAGTGACCAAAGGCAGTCATGACCATACCACCAACGGTATCAACTTCCTCATCGCTGAAGTTGGTTCCGAATGTCTCATTAAACTCTTCGATGGTTGTCAGCGCTCTGACAGCAAACGTATGCTTGCTTAGTTTACGAATGTCCGTCTCTTCACTTTCATCGAATTCATCTTCAATATCCCCGACGATTTCCTCAAGGATATCTTCAATGGTCACAAGACCAGAAACACCACCGAATTCATCGACAACAATGGCCATATGATAACGTTCTTCACGGAATTCTTTCAGCAGTCGATCAACGCGTTTACTTTCCGGTACTACAACCGCTGGTCGAATGACTTCTTCGATATCAAATGGATTACTGCCTGAGCCTAAGTATTTAAGTAAGTCCTTCGCTAGAAGTATGCCTTCCACATGGTCTTTATCTTCGCTGATTACAGGGTAGCGAGAGTGTTGAGCATCGGTAATCAAAGCAACCAAGGTATCAAGGTCGTGAGTACGCTCAACGGTAACCATTTGCGAACGCGGGATCATAATGTCACGCACACGCATTTCGGAGATTTCCATAACACCTTCAAGCATATCGCGAGTGTCATGGTCAATCAGGTCGTTAACTTCAGAGTCGCGGATAACATCCACAAGCTCTTGGCGATCTTTTGGTTCGCCCTGAAATAGTTGACCTAGACGTTCAAAGAAGGACTTTCTACTCGGACCTTCTGCCTTTTCTTTCTTATCTTCGTTAGAAGAGGGAGAATTATCTTCGTTCATTGTTTCTCAATTAAGTAACGCTATCAGAAGTGTGATAGCACACATAGAGAGGCGAACACGAGAGTCATTTAGGTGGTTCGCCTTTCCCTGTCGAGTGGCCAATAGCTACTCTTTTTCAGCAATGTAAGGATCTTCATAACCCATACCTTGCATGATTTCGGTTTCGAGGGACTCCATCTCTTCGGCTTCGTCATCCTCTATATGATCATAACCTAGCAGATGCAAGCTGCCATGTACAACCATATGCGCCCAATGTGCTAGCAGAGGCTTGCTCTGTTCAACCGCCTCTTTTTCAACAACTTGGCGGCAAATAATCAAATCACCAAGTAAATCTATTTCCATACCAGGAGGTGCTTCAAATGGAAACGACAACACATTAGTTGGTTTATCTTTGCCGCGATACTCATGGTTGAGCGTATGACTTTCTTGTTCATCAACAATACGAATGGTGACTTCGGCTTGTGGCTGGAAGAGAGGGATTGTCTTATCTAGCCACAATTGGAAATCTTGCTGCGAAGGCAGACCTTCTTCATTTTCGACTGCCAGTTGCAGATCAAGTTCAATCGCCATGATTATTCCTTAGTTGAAGCAACTTGTGCATTCAGTTCGGCTTTTGCTGCTTCTAGTAACTTCGCATCGCGTTCTTCACGACGGCGTTTCTCGAACTCTTTACGCTCTTTCTGGTCTTGTGCTTCCCACTTCTCGTACGCGTTAACGATACGAGCAACCACAGGGTGACGTACAACGTCGTCGGCCAAGAAGAAGTTAAAGCTGATGTCGTCAACTTCGCTTAGTACTTCAATAGCATGACGAAGACCCGATTTCGCACCACGAGGTAAGTCAATCTGCGTGACATCACCAGTGATAACCGCGCGAGAGTTAAAACCAATACGCGTTAGGAACATCTTCATCTGCTCAACAGTGGTGTTCTGACTCTCATCAAGAATGATGAAGGCGTCGTTTAGAGTACGACCACGCATGTAAGCAAGAGGGGCAACCTCAATCACGTTACGTTCAATCAGCTTCTCTACGCGCTCAAAGCCCAGCATTTCAAATAGAGCGTCGTATAGCGGACGTAGGTATGGGTCGACTTTCTGGCTTAAATCACCAGGCAGGAAGCCCAATTTCTCACCAGCTTCAACCGCTGGACGAGTAAGTAGAATACGACGGATCTCTTGGCGCTCTAGTGCGTCAACAGCTGCTGCTACAGCAAGGTAGGTTTTACCTGTACCAGCCGGGCCAATACCAAAAGAAATATCATGCGTGACCATGTTAACCAAGTACTGCGCTTGGTTTGGCGTACGTGGTTTGATCACACCTTTCTTGGTTTTGACGAAGACTTCTTTACCATGCTCGATGTTAGACTCAGTATTCTGCTCAAGAACACCAGACTCTTTGATCGCTAGATGGATTTGCTCAGGCTCAATATCTGGGATCTCACCTCGTACAGGTGCGGTATCAACATATAGAGTTTTCAGGATATCCAGCGCAGCTGATGCGGTATGAGGTTTACCGACAATCGTAAAGTGGTCACTACGGTGGTTAATTTCAACGCCTAGACGACGTTCTAAATGCTTGATGTTGTCATCGAATGGACCGCACAGGCTAGCTAGTCGGCGGTTGTCTGAAGGTTCTAGGTTAATTTCTAGAGTTACGATTTTATTGCTCAATGTTGCCTCTCATTTTTTGCCACTTAGTGAGAGCCTGATAACGACCAGGCTCTCTATGGCTATTTATACGAGCTTACGGCGTAAAAGTAGCTACACCCAGCTCATCTTCGCGACGTGTTTTCGCCATCATCTGCGTTGGGGAAATCACACTACGAAGATCCATGTCTTTTTCAGTACGTACTAGCTCACCACGCAGTGAGTTTGCAAATACGTCTACGATCTTCACATCAACGAACTGACCAATTAGGTCTGCACTACCTTCAAAGTTTACTACACGGTTGTTTTCTGTACGAGCGCGTAGTTCCATTAGGTTTTTCTTCGAAGGACCTTCAACTAGAACACGTTGTTCTGTGCCAAGCATTAAGCGAGAGTAACGCATCGCTTGAGCATTGATAGTTTGCTGTAGTTCGTAAAGGCGCTCTTTCTTCACTTGTTCTGACACATCACAAGGATAATCCGCTGCTGGCGTACCTGGACGTGGAGAGAAAATAAAGCTGAAGCTCATGTCAAAGTCTACATCTTTGATTAGCTTCATGGTGTCTTGGAAGTCTTTGTCTGTCTCACCAGGGAAACCAACAATAAAGTCTGAACTGATTTGAATATCAGGACGAGCTTTACGCAGTTTACGGATGATCGATTTGTATTCGATAGCGGTGTGAGGGCGTTTCATCATCGTTAGGATACGGTCACTACCACTTTGCACAGGTAAGTGCAGGAAGCTCACAAGTTCTGGCGTATCTTCGTATACTGCGATGATGTCGTCTGTGAATTCTAACGGGTGGCTCGTCGTGAAACGAATACGGTCGATACCATCGATAGACGCAACCAAACGAAGCAGTTCTGCAAATGAACAGATCTCACCATCGTGCATAGGACCACGGTACGCGTTTACGTTTTGACCCAGAAGGTTTACTTCACGTACGCCTTGTTCAGCAAGTTGGGCGATTTCGAACAGTACGTCATCCATTGGACGGCTTACTTCTTCACCACGAGTGTACGGTACGACACAGTAAGTACAGTACTTAGAGCAGCCTTCCATAATAGAAACGAATGCTGTCGCACCTTCAGCGCGAGGTTCAGGTAGGCGGTCGAATTTTTCGATCTCTGGGAACGAAATGTCCATAACTGGTGCATCATCGGACTGAGATTGTTTGATCATCTCAGGTAGGCGGTGCAAAGTTTGTGGGCCAAAAATAACGTCAACGTATGGTGCACGTTCACGAATATGGTCACCTTCTTGCGTTGCTACACAACCACCTACACCGATAACTACGCCAGGTTTTTTATCTTTTAGTGTTTTCCAGCGGCCTAGCTGGTGGAAAACTTTCTCTTGCGCTTTTTCACGGATCGAACAGGTGTTAAGTAGAAGTACGTCTGCTTCCTCTGGCTCTTCCGTCAGCTCGTAGCCGTTTGCAGCATTAAGCAGGTCGGCCATTTTTGATGAATCGTATTCGTTCATCTGGCAGCCCCAGGTTTTAATTAGCAGTTTCTTACTCATCTCACTTTCGCTCGTTCAGTTGTACTTAAATCGGAGAGCTATTGCTCAAATTATAGCCGCCATCACGGCGGTAAGCGGCGTATTGTACTGCTTTAAAAAGCACCTGACTAGTGATCTAGCTAATTCTCTGCAAAGCCTGATGAAATCTAGTTTTTCGCCCTATGCAGAACAAGGTTTTTTGTTAAACAATTTTGTAAAAATAGCCATGGAAAGTACAATAAAAAACGCCAATTAATCAGCACGATGAAGAGTGAAAAATGAACAAGTATGACATCGCCGTGATCGGTGGCGGTATGGTTGGGGCAGCCGTCGCTGTTGGATTTGCCAAGCAGGGCAGAAGCGTTGTCTTGGTTGAAGGTACAAAACCTAAAGTTTTTGATGCCGCTCAGGCGATGGATATTCGTGTATCTGCAATCTCGCACCAGTCGGTGGAGTTACTTGATTCACTCGGAGCATGGTCAGAGATCAAGAGCATGCGAGTTTGTCCTTATCGGCGCTTAGAAACTTGGGAGCACCCAGAGTGCCGTACTCGTTTTCACTCTGATGAATTGTCATTGGATCAGCTAGGTTACATCGTTGAAAATCGCCTAATCCAATTAGGTCTTTGGCAAGTCTTCTCTCAGTATGAAAATCTAACCGTGATGTGTCCTGAGCGATTAAAAGCCATTGAGTTTGCAGATGTAAACCTTGTGACACTAGAAAGTGGGGAGCAGTTTGAAGCTAACTGGGTGATTGGTGCTGATGGTGCAAACTCTAAAGTTCGTCAATTGTCTGGAATTGGTGTAACTGCGTGGGATTACCGACAACACTGCATGTTGATTAACGTGAAAACAGAATTGCCTCAGCAAGATATTACTTGGCAACAATTTACACCTTCAGGCCCACGTTCATTTTTACCTCTGTGCTCTTTGAGTAACGACGATGGTCAAGTAGTAGGCCAAGGTTCTTTGGTTTGGTATGACTCGCCTAAACGTATTAAACAACTGTGTGCGATGGGTAAACCTCAACTAAGGGAAGAAATCTTACGTCATTTCCCTGCTGAATTAGGCGATATTGAAGTTTTACAGTTTGGCTCATTCCCACTCACTCGTCGTCATGCGCAAAGCTACTCAAGCAAAAATTGCGTGTTAGTGGGTGACTCTGCTCATACGATCAATCCGCTTGCAGGGCAAGGGGTAAACTTAGGCTTCAAAGATGTAGACGTTCTCCTTTCGGTAACAGAACACCAAGAAAAGCTGGAAGATACCTTACTCGCGAAATACGAACGCGCACGTCGACCTGACAACTTACTCATGCAGACGGGCATGGACTTTTTCTATAAAGGTTTTAGCAACGATCTTGGGCCATTGAAGTTCGTACGTAATGCTGCATTGAAGCTTGCTGAAAACTCAGGGCCAATTAAGGCTCAAGTACTGAAATACGCGTTAGGTATGTAGTAAGCTACTCAAATCACAGATAGAAAAAAAGCGAGCCATGAGCTCGCTTTTTTAATTCGGCAAATCTAATGATTTCCCGAGTCCAGAACCAAAAAAAAGAAAAAACCCAGCAAAGTCATGCTGGGTTTTCCGATAATGGTGCGGAAGGAGAGACTTGAACTCTCACACCTTGCGGCGCCAGAACCTAAATCTGGTGCGTCTACCAATTC
>NZ_JAWOTK010000043.1:0-14191 GCF_033338855.1 Vibrio sp. Vb0937
ATTATTGTTAGATATTTGATCCGCGAAACACTCAAGAGCCAATTTGCGATTTTTTTCGTACTTTTTTTGGTGTTTGTAAGCCAGAAATTCATAAGTGTTCTTGCTGATGCTTCTGATGGGGATATTCCTGCTGGATTGATTTTCTCGATTGTTGGTTTGAACATGCCAGCAATGGGTCTGTTAATGCTGCCTTTAAGTCTGTATATCGGCATATTGATCACATTTGGTCGTCTGTATGCAGAGAGCGAAATTGTCGTAATGAACGCGACAGGTATTGGTAATAAATTCTTGGTTCAAGCGGCCTTATACCTAGCGTTGATTACTTCAGCGGTGGCGGCTTTCAATGCGTTGTGGCTATCGCCGTGGTCTCAAGACCGCGTTGAGCAGCTTTATGAGCAGGTAGCGTCAGAAAACAGCGTTGACCTACTTAAAAAAGGTCAGTTCCAAGGTACACCAGACGGTTCATCGGTTGTGTTCATCGATGACATTAAAGACAATACCTTGAGCAACGTTTTTGTTGCGCAGATGCGCCCTCGAGATTCAGTGTTACCGAGTGTGATGTTCTCATCTTCTGGTGAAGTAAAAGAGCTTTCGGACGGTCGTCAGATCATCACTATGAAAGAAGGTACGCGTTATGAAGGTGTGCCTACTCGCGTTGAATATATGATCACGAAATTCGATGAATACGAAGGTGTTATCGGCCAACGTGAGGTCAAAAAGAAAGGGCGAGACTGGGAAGCATACCCAACGGTTGACTTGATAGGTCACCCAGATCCAGAGGCGCAAGCGGAGCTACAATGGCGAATTTCGTTATTTGTGTGTATTCCACTCTTAACAATGCTCGTTATTCCTTTGTCTGCGGTGAATCCGCGTCAGGGACGGTTTGCCAAAATGGGGCCTGCGATTCTGATCTACCTAGCGTATTTCTTGGCGATCAGTGCAACCAAATCTGCATTAGAAGATGGTGACATCCCGGCTGCTATTGGTATGTGGCCAATCAATGCGATGTTGCTGATTGTTGCTATCATGGCGAATATGATGGACAGCGTTGCTGCTAGACGAATAAAAGACAAATTCCGCAAGAAGAGGCTCGCGTAAGCTGTGTTCAAAATCTTAGACCTTTACATCGGTAGAACCATCATCTCTACCACTGCCTTGGTTTTAGCGACGTTTGTTGGCTTATCGGGCATCATCAAATATGTAGAACAGCTACGTAAAGTAGGGCGAGGTGTGTACGACCTCACTCATGCGTTGTACTTTGTGTTACTCAGTGTGCCGCGTGATATCGAAATGTTCTTTCCAATGGCGGCATTACTCGGTGCCCTGATCGGCTTAGGTATGTTGGCTTCAAGCTCTGAGCTAGTGGTGATGCAAGCTGCTGGTTTCTCTAAGCTGGATATCGGGTTATCGGTACTCAAAACGGCCGTCCCGCTCATGATTGTTGTTATGGCATTAGGTCAATGGGGCGCTCCTGAGGCCCAGAAGATGGCCCGTGACTTACGTGCGTTTGCGATATCAGGTGGTAGCATTGTGTCTGTGCGCTCAGGTGTGTGGGCTCGTGACGCAAACGACTTTATCTTTATCGGTAAAGTCGAAGACGACAAGCTTTATGCTTTAAATATGTGGCGTTTTGATGATGATAAGAATCTACAAAAAGTTATTTTCGCCGAAGAAGTCGACTACCAACAAGATAACAACTGGCTGATGCGCTACGTACAAATTACGGACATGGAAAATGAAAACGTAATTTCAAAGCAAGACATCGAACAGATGGAGTGGCACACCTCTTTGGCACCAGATAAGCTAGCTGTGGTGACCGTGAAGCCAGAAGAACTGTCACTGAGCGGTTTGTATGATTATGTGACTTACCTGAAAGCATCGGAACAAGATGCATCTCGCTATGAGTTGGCGTTTTGGCGTAAGTTGACTCAGCCGCTTTCAATTGCTGTGATGATGTTAATGGCGCTATCTTTTGTTTTCGGTCCACTCAGAAGCGTGACCATGGGGGCAAGGGTATTGTCGGGCGTGGTTGCCGGGTTTACTTTTTACATATCCAGTGAGTTCTTTGGTCCATTAAGCTTGGTGTATGGCATATCCCCAGTGTTTGGTGCTTTGGCCCCGAGTTTGGTGTTCTTAGCTATTGCGATTGCACTGCTACGAAGAAAGCTATAACTGAAGCATCATCGAATAAACCAAGTTTTACCGAACCAAATGTAAAAGGAAGGCATTACGCCTTCCTTTTTTGTGTTCCTAGACAAGTTAATTTGCCTTAGGTAATACAACAACCTCTGTTTGGGCCCAAATGTCGTGGAAACCACGTTTCTTCGGATCAATCGGTACAGTCAAATTTGCCAAGCCAAAGCCAGATGTCGAAATACGAATCAGAGCTTGAGTTACCGTAATTGGTGCTCCGTCTTTGGCATTGCGAACTCGAAGCTTCCAAGCGCGCATCCCAAGAGTTTGTCCTGCTCGCGTCCAGAAGAACACAAAGAAATATATCCACACACCCGCAAGATAAAGTGTAAATAGAGGGCTCAATACAGGGTGCTTTCCGAGCATATCTGCGGCATCAGCGTACTCGCCATAGCTCAACAATCCTGCTGCATTTAGTGCAAACACAACGGCCATAACAATACCTGCGGCCATCATTTCAATTGCGATAATAATCAATGTGTCGTAAATCAACGCTGCAAGTCGACGAAAGAGACCAGCAGGTGGAAGAGTTGTAGACGTTGTCATTATTCCATCACTTACCTTAAAAATTGTGCGTCAGAATATAGATTCCCTCACCAAGAGAAAAGAGACCTAACGCACAGAGTCTTTAATTGTGTATAAACGAAGAGACTTTTCTGCCCTACGTTATCAGCACATGTCATGATACACGAGGCCGTGCAGCAATATGTTTCAACTGAATTCGACTCTCTTAACCATTGGCTTTTTGGTCTGTGACCAGATTAGATAGCTGAGAGAGTTGGTGTTTCTCATCTTCGGTATAATGTTGGCTTAATGAAAGCTCTAAAGCTTTTTCTGACAGCTTGATTGCTGGTGACAAAAATAACTTAGGGTGCATACTAGAGAGAGCTAGCAAGGCCTTTTGTAGGCGAATCTGTATTTGGAGTTGCGCTGCACCATCGTGTGCTATCGGCAAAAAGACATCATCAAACAAATCCTGGCAGCTCAATGCGGGCACAAATAGTCTAGGATATCGAGTTTTGGTAGGCGGCTCACTGAGTAGGTCTCCCCATAATGAAAGTGCTCGTACAGAACGCCCAAGAACGTCAATCGCGGTGCCATTATCATTTACAGCCGGAGATAGTGCTCGTGAGGCGATTTCCGCCATAACGACTAAACCAAAGCGAGGGTCCTGATCATATGAACGCTCTGTTCGAATCGTGAAGGCTGCCGTTACTTCGCTTTCGTCTGGCAATTCTCCACAAACCCAAGCCAATGGTTGACCTACGTACACAAAACTTCCCGGTTGTCGCTCAAGGTAGATGGTGCATTGGTTTGCTTCAGCAATACTATCGAGATGATGCATATCAACATGCTGTAAGTAGCCAATTTCTTGGCTCAAAATAGGTTTACTTCCTCTGGGTTTATGTTCTGGGTGGCTCCACGGGTGAGCACCTAGCCAACGCTCTTTGCCCCGTTTTCTTATCGCATCTAACAAGGCTTGCTCCACGTATGAAGTGGTTTCACTGACCCTTCCTAGTACGGAAAGGTGCTGAATCCAACGTAGCAGAGTGAGTATGATCATCACGATTACGGCGATAGTCACGATGAACAGATAAATTTGTGCTTGTTGATGATAGGCCCCAATACCTAGCGCGATAATTCCTACCAAACTAAATAGAAAAGAGCCAAGAAAGGTTGCTAAGGCATTTTGTGTTGTGCTGTCTTCCATCAACAGTTTTGTCGCTCGCGGCGTTACCCCTGCACTAGCGGCACTGTACGCTGAGACCATAATATTGAGAGAGAATGTAGTCACTGCAAGCATGGAGGTTGCGAGGATATTTAATATGTTGTTCAACAAATCCTTGCTGACGTTGATGGCAGGGGGCAGAGTAATGAACTGGTTTAAAACAATCGACATTAAGGCGGTAGCAACAGCTAGTAATGCGTAGAGTGACGTCCGGACCCACAGTTTTCGTGTCATCTGTTTCAGTAACCACTGCCATTTTGACCCAGTCATGCTTTGCTCCTATTCAGTTCTCACTAGAAAGTCGATAGAAAATTCAGAAAGTTATTCTTGCTTAAGCATAGGTTAAATGCCCGTCGTTCTGCTTGATATTTCATGCATCACGAAAGTAAGAAAGCTGCTTGCTTCAAAGAATGGTGCTCTTGAGGTGTGAATTACCACGATTCTGTTACCTTAATTGATAGATGAATTAAAAGTATGTGATTGAAAAGAGGTAGCGCATGATTGTAATTACAGGTGCAAGTAGCGGTTTAGGGGCGGAACTAGCAAAGCGTTATGATGCGGAAGGCAAAGAGACGTATGTAATAGGAAGAAATACAGAAAAACTATCCGCACTAGCAAAACAACTCTCTCATAACGTTGGTTATCAAGCTTGCAACCTCTCATCGCACCAAAATGTGAAACAGCTCTTTGATGGGGTGAAACAGTCCCCTGAAATGGTCATTCATAGTGCGGGAAGTGGTTATTTTGGCTTACTGGAAGAGCAGGAGCCGGAAGAGATTCAAAAGTTGATTGATAACAACCTGAATTCTGCGGTTCATGTGCTAAGAGAGTTAGTAAAGCGTTACAAAGATCATCCAATAAAAGTGGTCATGATCATGTCTACAGCCGCGCAACAACCTAAAGCGCAAGAGTCTACGTATTGTGCAGTGAAATGGGCCATCAAAGGATTAATTGAGTCGGTTCGTTTGGAGCTAAAAGGAAAACCTATGAAAATTATCGCGGTTTATCCTGGTGGAATGGATACGGAATTCTGGAAAACAAGCGGCAATACGATGGACACGAGTCACTTCATGCAAGCAGAAGATGCCGCAGAGATGCTCCATAATGCGTTGTCGAGCATTGGGAATGGTTATGTTTCTGATATTACAGTGAATAGAACTTAAAAAGAGTTTCGTATACTCATTTTCATCTGGAAGAGTAGTAGAAAATGGAGCGTACGTTTCTTATGAGTACAGCTTTGTCACACTTTGTGGCGAAATTATCAGCAAACGATAGTTATTTAAGGTATTTCTGCTTGCGCAGGTCAAAAGCTTACGTATAATGCCAACCATCAAAGGGCAATAGCCCAAAGATGCCGGTGTGGTGAAATTGGTATACACGACGGATTCAAAATCCGTTGCCTTCGGGCGTGGCGGTTCAAGTCCGCCCACCGGTACCATACATAGAAAGGTCGCTTTTATAGCGGCCTTTCGTCGTTTTAGGTGCTCGTAAATATCAAAAGGAAGTTAGCGTTGCCTTCGCGGTGGCGGCAGGAATGCCAGTCCAATCAACTCCGTCCACCGGTACCATATTTTAAGACAGAGCCTCGATGAAAGTCGGGGCTTTGTTGTATCTGGATCTTCAAAACAAAAAAGCGCGAGGGGTATGCCTCGCGCAAACTACTACATGGTGATAGTAGGAACAGCCTATAGAGCTGTGAACAAGGTATTTTGAGTGTTCGGAGTCCAGTCTGCTTGGGACACGTGCGGTACATCAACTAGATAACGCAAACCTTGATAAGTCACCACATCACCTTGTTTATAGGAAACATTCTGAGTCCAGTTAGTGGCTGGGTCTGCATTTGTCCAAAGGCTAGAGGTTGGAGACGGTGCCCAATCTTGTTGCGCAGTATGGTTTGTTACAGCCTGGTATACAGTACCTAGGTGTAAGACGTAATCGCCAGCGTCGTAGTTATGACCAACTTGCCAGTTCGGTGTGTAGTTATCCATTGTGTCGAAGTCATAACCCGCTTGTTTTGCTAACTGTATAAACTTAGCGAGCTTAGGTAGGTTTTGCGTTGCACCCATGCCACGCTTACCATCTTCAAATAGGAACTCGTGAGTTAATACGATAACTTTATCGGCGTGTAAAGGTGTACCACATGGGAACTCTTGAGCTTTGGAGTTGATCGGGTTAATCGTTGTTGGTGCACAAGTGTTTAACGCGGAATCCACATATCCAAGAAATGCTTCTGCTTCTGTAAGGCTGTTTGCTGGCATTTCAATGCCCCAATTTTCGGGTGCCCAGTCCACATCCCAACCGTGAGTTTGATAGCCGTTATTCGCTAGGATATTTTGAACCTCGATAGCTGCTTTTACACTGTTGGATGGGTTGGATGTATCGCATACATATCCTGGTTCCCAAGGTTTCAGGTCATCAGACGTGGCACATAACCCATCTGCTTTGAAGTCTTTCGTCACGCGCCAACCGTTGGTGTAGGGCAGTCTAGCAAACTCTGTTGCCTTGTAGTTCGGGTAGCTTGTAATGTTCGGCAAATACTTTGCTAACACAGATAAGTTTTCCGTAAACATTGAGGCATCGTAAACAGGGTCTTGATACGAGTTAAGCTGGTGGTCCCCGGTCGCATTACACTCCGCAGCACTGTTCGGTCCAAACTCATCCACGCAGTTGTGCACCATGTGATCGTAACTGTGGTTCGCAACAATATGACCAGTGTCTAATGCGAGCTTTAAGGCTTCTAGGGAACGGTCTTCATTCTCATCACCAATTCCATCTAAATGCCAAGCATTAAAGTAAAACGTCGCTTTGATATCTTCCTGGTTAAGTACTTGAATAACGTCAATAGATGCATTGATTGGTCCATCATCAAACGTTAGATAAATTGTGCCTTTAGAGTCGGTTTGAGCAAATGAGTGTTGTGATAGTGCGGCACTTACAAGCGTTGCAATAGCCAATTTATTAAATTTCATTCTCTATTCCTTTTAAGAAATTAATAACGACGTTGTCAGTAGTAAAATATTGATAATTTGAAACTTAATGTGATGTCTTAAATTATTTTATGACTTTTATCCTAGACCTAAATAATTACAAAAAAATAGGTGGTATTTTCTAAATTGGGATTGTGTTCACGAATAATGCAACCGGTTGCGCTTTTTTGTCTTGGTTATTTTTGCTACAGTTTTTGCAGGTTGAAATTTACACAACGGGAGTAAGGCTATGAAAAAGATCCTTTTATGCTGTAGCGCAGGGATGTCAACCAGTATGCTTGTTAAGAAAATGGAGCAAGCTGCTGAAAATAAAGGAATTGAATGCAAAATTGATGCGATGTCAGTGAATGCATTTGAAGATGCAATTAAAGAGTACGATGTTTGTCTTCTCGGGCCTCAAGTACGTTTTCAGCTAGAAGAGCTAAGAAAAACGGCGCAAGAGCATGGTAAAAACATTGACGCGATTTCTCCTCAGCATTATGGAATGATGAAGGGAGAGGAAGTACTAGAGCAAGCATTAGAATTAATTAACTAAACCATAGTTTTAAATTAAAAAAGATAACTGTACATCAAATATAAATATTTGATGTGGGATTCTTTTGCCTAAAATAAGGATGGATTCTATGAAGCTTTATGACGCAATTATAGGCGCAGTCGAAAAGCATATAGCCCCTATAGCAGCTAAAGTGGGGAATCAGCCCCATGTTCGCGCAATGAGAGACGGTTTTATTGTCGCAATGCCGTTTATTATTGTTGGTAGTTTCATTTTGATTTTTGCATTCCCCCCATTTGCCGAAGATACAACCTTTACTTTTGGTCGAATTTGGCTCGATTTCGCCACTACACATTTTGATACCATAATGATGCCCTACAACATGTCGATGGGGATCATGACCATTTTTGTTTCGCTGGGCGTTGCTTATAGTTTAGCGAAGGCTTACAAGATGGATGGGATCACGAGTGCTGTATTGTCACTAATGTCTTTTTTACTCATTGCAGCCCCAGCTAAAGATGGCGCGTTGTCTATGTCTCACATGGGCGGAACCGGGATCTTCACCGCAGTGATGTGTGCATTTTTTTCGGTGGAGCTCTACCGTTTTATGAAAAAGCACAATATTACGATTCGCATGCCAGAGCAGGTGCCACCGGCGATTGCGCGATCATTTGAAGTATTGCTACCAGTCTTAGCGATATTCATTACCTTATATCCACTTAGCCTTTTTGTACAAACCCAGTACGACATGCTGATTCCAGATGCTGTTATGGCTATCTTTAAACCGCTAATTAGTGCGTCTAACTCATTGCCTGCCATTATTGGCGCTTTATTGCTTTGCCAGCTGCTTTGGTTTGCGGGTATTCATGGTGCTGCAATTGTTGTTGGACTGCTTTCTCCAATCTTTTTGACCAACATTGGTGCCAACATTGAAGCCTTTGTTGCAGGTGAACCGATTCCAAACGTATTTACTCAACCGTTCTGGGATTTTTACATCTTTATTGGCGGCTCTGGTGCAACACTTGCTCTTGTTATGCTGATGTCGTTTAGCCGTTCTGTTCACCTTAAGAGCATTGGTCGAATGAGTGCGGTGCCTGGCTTTTTCCAAATCAACGAACCTGTGATCTTCGGTAGCCCAGTTGTGATGAACCCGACCTTGTTTATCCCGTTCGTCTTCGCTCCAGTCATCAACGCTACGATTGCGTATTTTGCTGTGCATGTCGGCTTTGTGGGTATGGGTGTCGCTACAACACCTTGGACAACACCGGCACTGATAGGTGCTTCGTGGGGTAGCGGTTGGACCTTTGCGCCAGTATTGCTCGTCATTGGTTTATTAATTCTTGATCTAATCATCTACTTCCCATTCTTCAAAATGTTTGAGAAGCAAATGTTGGAGCAAGAACTACCAACGACGAAGGAAACTAAAGGTGACACGCAGCCGTCAGGCGAAGGCGTTACTGCTTAACTGTGCTTAATGGGCCGCAATTACCGCGGCCCGATTTTCGGAGAGAAAATGATGGAACAAGAATTGGTTGTAATGGAGATCATTTGCAATGCTGGTGAAGCCAGAAGTTTAAGCTACGAGGCATTGCGTTTATCTCGAGAACAAGATTTTGAAGCGGCTGATGAGAAGCTCTCTCAAGCAAGAGAGTGCATTAATAAAGCCCACTTAATACAGACTCAGCTTATTGAAGAAGATCAGGGAGAAGGGAAAGTCCCGATGACGTTAGTGATGGTGCATGCTCAAGATCACCTAATGACTACGATTTTGGCTCAAGAGATGGCTGTAGAAATCGTCGCACTGAACAAAAAAATCTCGAACAAATAAAGGGGGATGAAAATGTCTAGAGAGGCGATCAAACTTGCCATTATTGGCGGTGGTAGTAGCTATACCCCGGAATTGGTTGAAGGGGTTATTAAGCGCTTAGAATATTTACCCGTTAAGAAGATTCATTTTGTGGACATTGAGTCAGGAGCTGAGAAGCTTGAGATCATCAAAGGATTGGCTCAGCGAATGGTCGATAAAGCCGGAGCAAAAATTGAGATAAAAGCCGGTTTCGATCGCCGTGCTGCGATAAAAGATGCGGATTTTGTGATGACGCAGTTTCGTGTTGGTGGCCTTGCTGCACGCGCTAACGATGAGCGAATCCCAATCAAGTACGACGTCATCGGCCAAGAAACAACGGGCCCTGGTGGTTTTGCTAAAGCACTGCGAACCATTCCGGTCATTCTTGATATCTGTAAAGACATTGAAGAGTTGGCTCCAAACGCATGGATGCTCAATTTCACCAACCCAGCGGGTTTAGTTTCCGAAGCGGTCAGTAAGTACACCAAAGTAAAGAGTATTGGTTTATGCAATGTGCCCGTTTCAATGGAAATGATGATTGCAGAAATGATGGAGTGCGAGCCAAAAGAGCTGCAACTTGAGTTTGCTGGGTTAAACCATCTCGTGTGGGTACACAAAGCATGGCTCAATGGGGAAGATATTACTCAAACGGTATTAGAGAAAGTCGGTGATGGTGCCAACTTCAGTATGAAGAATATCTGGGAAGAGCCGTGGGATCCGGCATTTCTAAAAGCACTGGGGGCGATACCATGTCCTTATCATCGTTACTTCTACCAAACTGATGCCATGCTTGCTGAAGAGAAACAAAGTGCCGATGAAAAAGGCACTCGTGCTGAGCAGGTAATGGAAACAGAAAATGCGCTATTTAAGCTCTATCAAGATCCTACCCTCGATCATAAGCCGAAAGAGTTAGAGGAGCGGGGTGGTGCTTATTATTCTGATGCATCACTGAACCTAGTTGATTCAATTTATAACAATCGTAATAGTATTCATGTTGTTAACGTTTTAAATAATGGAGCGATCAACGGCCTACCTGACGATGCTGTGATTGAATGTAGTGCCGTGATTGGTAGCTGGGGGGCGAAACCTCTTGCGGTTGGCGAGTTGTCAAACAATATCAAAGGATTACTCCATCAAGTTAAAGCGTATGAGCAGCTAACAATAGAAGCTGCTGTCGAAGGTAATTATGACAAGGCGCTTATGGCATTAACCAATAACCCATTGGTGCCTGACATTGGCCGCGCCAAGTCAATCCTGGATGATATCCTAGCGGTGAACGCTCCGTATTTACCTCAATTTAAACTAACGACGTTGTAAGACTAAGGAAGGGCGCCGATGAAAGTCATTTTTAATGCTGATGATTTTGGTTTAACGAGAGGTGTAAATAGCGGCATCGTTAAAGCTCATCAGCAAGGTGTGGTTCATTCAACCACCATGATGGTGGGTATGGATGCTGAGCAACATGCCTTAGAACTAGCTCGCCATAATCCAGACTTGAAAATTGGCGTTCATCTTAGGTTTACAGCAGGTGTGCCTATAACGAAGCATCCTAACTTGACCAACGGCCGAGCGCACTTTATCAACTATGACGAACTTTGGAGTAAGCAGGACTTCGAAACTCAGGTCATTTATGATGAAGCAAAAGCTCAGGTGGAACATTTTTTATCGCTTGGGTTAGAGCTAAGCCACTTAGATAGCCATCATCACGCGCATACTCACCCTCAAATTTTGCCCGTTATTAAAGAAGTAGCGAATGAATACAGAGTGCCACTGCGGGGCACTGGCTTGTGTCAAGAATCGATGACAATCAGGTATATCTTTACTGATGAGTTTTATGATCAAAAAGTGAGCTTGGATGGCTTAATGGCACATCTATTGAGCTTAAAAGCTGACTATGACTTGGTTGAGGTGATGTGCCACCCGGCAGAGGCCGATCAGGCGCTTATCTTAAAGAGTGGCTATGCGCTTCAGCGAGAGCTAGAGTTACAAGTTCTTACCTCTCCCATTTTAAAAGAACAGTTAGCTCATCATGGCATAACTGTCACGGATTACTCTGAGCTTGTTTCTACCAATCAAATGGTCGGTGTATGATTAAAGGCTGCCAGCTTCGCCCCCTATAGCACCTTACGAATTGCTGGCAGCCGTTCTACACAAACGAATATTTAATAACAATTGCAGTTGGACCCAATAGCATTATGGCAAGGATTAAAGATGTAGCCGAACTCGCCGGTGTAAATCGCTCTACCGTTTCTCGAATTATTAATGGAGAGGGGAAATTTCGCGAGGAAACTCGAAAAAAAGTAGAGCAAGCTATGGCGCAATTGAATTATCGTCCTAGTGCAATTGCTCGTTCACTCGCAACCTCATCCAGTAATATGGTTGGGTTATTGGTGACTTACTATACGGGGGGCTTCTTTGGCGAGATGATGGAGCAGGTTCAGACCGAGCTGGATATTCATAAGAAGTTTTTGATTACAGCTCAAGGCCATCATTCTGCACAAGGTGAAAAAGAGGCAATTCAGCGTTTTAATGATTTACGTTGTGACGGCTATGTACTTCATAGTCGTTATTTGTCAGATGATGACTTACGTGAATTAGCTAAACAGCCAACACCTTTCGTTCTTCTGGATCGCTACGTGGAAGGAATAGAAGAGCGTTGTGTGACCTTTAACCATCATCATGCAAGCCGTATTGCCGTTGAGCACCTTTTAGCTGGTGGTCATCGAAAGATTGCTTGTATTGCCGGTCCATCCCAACGTCATAACAGTGTATTGAGAAAGCTTGGGTATATTGATGCAATGAAGGATGCTGGTATAGATATTGATGAAAGCTGGTGTGAAGAAGGGAATTATGGTCGGCAAAGTGGTTATGATGCAATGGCTGCAATTTTACAACGACACCCTGATGTGACGGCTGTCTTTTCGTGCAGTGAAGAAATGACGGTTGGCGCAATGCAGTACTTACACGAGCACAGTATTTCTGTACCAGAGCAAATCTCATTAACTAGCTTTGACAGTGTTGATCTTTGTGAAAGTCTTTACCCTACAGTATCAGCAGTGCACTTTCCTATCAGTGACATGGCCCGTGTAGCGGTACAAACGTTAATGGGGCTAGTCAAAGATCAAGAAGTAATAGACAAGCCAGTGTTCGAGGCCAAGCTTAAAATACGCAAAGCAGATCGCTCCTTAAAGTAGCTTACTTCTATCTAATTAAGTGAGTCGCTTAGAAATAACGGTTTGATGTTTTGATAGTTACTGATGAATTTATTCACAAAATTTACTAGTATTCTAACTCTCTTAAGAAATATAAATCAGTAGTGAATAAGTGGCAGCCATTAAACTAACGGTCGATCGTATTCAACCCGGATTACATATCCGTCTTCCGCTAAAGTGGAACGATCACCCCTTTCTACTCAATAGCTTTAAGATTAAAGACCAAGAGCAAGTCGAGATGATCCGCCACCTCGGCGTAAAGTTCGTTTACTTTAATCCAGAGCAAAGCGATGCCGTTCCACTCCCTGTTGATCAAAGACAAGCTGACAGAGTAACAAATGAAGCGTCGTTAGATCATGAAACTCAAAAAATGTGGCAAGAAAAACAGAACCGCATAGAAAAGTTAAGTGCATACCGTCGACGCGTGATTCAGTGTGAAAAAGAGTTTGAGCGCTCTCTGGCACGTATGCGTTCAGTCATGACTAAAATCCGTAACCGTCCGACAGCAGCAGTTGATGAAGCAAAGCTTCTTATTGAAGATATCGTCGAGAAGTTAATGTGCGATGATAATGTTACGTTACATCTGATGAACGGAAAAAATGAGTTTGAAGATATTTATTTCCACTCATTGAACGTGGCTGTTATCTCGATGATGATTGGCCGTGCTAAAGGGTACTCAGCAGCACAGTTGAAAGAGCTTTCCTTCTCCGCACTATTCCATGATATCGGGAAAATAAAAATCCCGACTGCAATATTAAGAAAGCAACTACCTCTAACAGAGCCAGAAACCAACTACTTAAAGTTGCACACTAAATATGGCGTCGATCTTGCGAGTCAAATCGAGGCTTTTCCCGAAGTCGCGAGAATTGTGATCGCGCAGCACCATGAGCTAAGAGATGGGTCTGGTTATCCTAAAGGCCTGAAAGGAGATGAGATCAACGAGTTTGCTCAAATTATTGCTGTAGCCAATGCGTTTGATAACTTGTGTCATACACCGATAGTCTCAGATCAAAAGATTCCTTATACCGCACTCTCTCATTTATATAAGAACTGTAAACACCTATATAAAGAAGAGAACCTGAACATCCTAATTAAGTTTATGGGCGTGTTTCCTCCGGGTACCGTAGTTCAGCTTTCTAATAATATGGTCGGCCTGGTTATCTCAGTGAATGCATCGCATTTATTATTCCCGAATGTCTTGGTTTACGATCCATCAGTACCAAGGACGCAAGCGCCAATCATTGATCTTGCCTCAAAAGATATAAAGATAGTTAACGCGATTCATCCGTCAAAATTACCGGATAAAGTAAAAGAGTATCTAAATCCGCGTTCGCGTATTTCTTATTTCTTTGATAGTGATGAGTAGTTATCCACAGCTTTTTGTGGGTAAATTGTATAAATCCTGAGTGTTATTTCTGGGTAATTTTAGGGTTGGATGGAAAGTATCCATTTGGCATGTTTTTTTAGAAAAAATGCATTTTTAGTATTGCCAAAGAAAATCTTCTCCCTATAATGCGCATCCATCGACACGGCAGACGCCACAAGGCTTTAGCAGGGTCGAAGAGGTAAAAAGCTTCTACAAAAAATTAGTTTAAAAAAGTGTTTGACACTAACAACTAAATCGCTAGAATGCACCTCCGCTTTGAGAGAAAAACTTCTCGCAAAGCAAGCTCTTTAACAATATAGACCTATCAATCTGTGTGGGCACTCGTTGATGATAATCCAATTAGA
>NZ_JAWOTK010000044.1:0-12048 GCF_033338855.1 Vibrio sp. Vb0937
CATCTGCAGTAGAAAACCCCAAATCTAGCATTTTAACTGTTTCCATATCCCTTCCTAGCCCAGAGAACATAACGCCCAATTAAGGGGTGAACAACGCCTCCACCCAACCCTAAAGCATTGTGCCATAAACGCTAAAACTGAAGTAGAAGCAAAAGTGCCAAGCGTTGTGAATCCCTCTTAAATTGCTTGTTAGGCCTGTGCTGATTCCACCTCTGCTGCTACTTTAAGAACCATTTCTGCAATATCTTTGTCCCAACCTTTTTGACATAGGAACTCTACGGTAATTAAGTCGGTATTACCCTGAATTAGCATCAACTGAACAACAAAGCAGAAACTAATTCTCCACTGCCTTTGCGTTGCTCGCTTATGTTCTAACCAAAGCTTTTTTAGAAACTCATCCATCACTGCTGACTTTTCATCAATAAAAGCTTTTAATTCACTGACGCTCTTTACGCCAACCTTTTCAGCGAAGCTCAACACCCCCTCTAAACCTTCATCGGGAAAATCCTCCCAGTAACCTTGGTTCAGAGCTTTGAAATAGACTTTCCTTACTGCTGCTGAAGTCCAAATCATTTCCATTAAGTTATTCTTATTAAGAGTTTCTATTTTAGCCTGCAACTCTTTTAACTTAGTTACATTCTTGGCTAAGCTCTGGTGTGTGACACCGTTACGTTGAGCGGCACCTAATACGGATAAGCCATTACATACGACGTCAACCATAGCCGTAATAGATTCTGCTTTTAGTTTAGGCATTAGCTCACTAGCTATTGCTTTAACTTGCTCTTCACTTAAATACATACGTAAATCCTCATTCCAACCTTATGGGTTGAACAATGACATATTGCGCATATGATTACAACCCTTAAGGTTGCAATTTAAATTTAAGGCCTAACGCCCAATTAAGGTGTGAGGCGCGCCATACCGAAGCTGCCGCATGCCACCTTAATCACTAAAACCACCGCATAGTAAAAATGCCACGCGTGCCGAATCCCACTTGAACTGTTTGTTAGCACGCTGCCCTTAAAGCCTTTGGTATACGCCAAGATATTGAAATATAGCACGAAACTGTTAGCTAAAAACACTGAAGCTAAACGGAAAACTGCCAAACTTAAAATTAGCTTCAAGACGTAAGTTGGCTAGAAGAAAAACATGCTTAACTGCCCTTTTTTCACCAGTTTCCAATTAGCAAAGGATACGGGCTTCGGACTTTAACAGCAGCTTCAAAGAAACCTAGCTTTGACGAAAATATCTCAGCGTTAAAGAAACCACACCAGAGAAATCACCCAAAAGTTAGAAACCGTAAACGATGAAGTCAAAGCGAAAACAACGCATCTAGTGCCACCGGAGCGAAAGTGAAAGGCACATTAGATCAGGTGTAAAGCTAGGAAAAGAAACCAATAAACACAGAAACTTTTAACCGTTGATGCCAACCCAGTGCTAACGCCCTGCTAAGGGGTGAGCAACGCAATACAAAAGCCACCGCAAACCACCTTAATCACTAAATTCAACGCATAGTAAAAATGCCACGCGTTGCGAATCCCTCTTGAGCAGTTTGTTAGTCGCGAGGCACCGAGCGACAATTTTAAGCCGAACTAAACTTTGCGAACAACAAACTTTATGTGCTTTGACGCATTTGAGTCAGGCGTAGTCTCAAAGCGGCTATTCAATGAAACCACTTGGAACAAACAACGCCGTAGAAAACGGACTGACAACACCAAAAAGCGCTTTTGGAAAGCCAATCTCACAGTGCGGACTTTCAACAAAGTCACTGAAACCACATGGAACTTACAACACAAGAGAAAACATCATTTCAGCGAGTAAATCCGCTTTTGTACCCAACAAGCTCACCGAGCGGAGTTGCAACCAAACACAGACTCTCGATTGCCCTGCTCTGTCAGCACCAATGGACAAAACAACCGCTAGAACAATTACAAAACTTTAGACTTAAAACAGCTGAAAATGAGTTTGGACCAACAACGATGAACCTGTGAACCGAACGATCAGCAGCCAAATTTTGAGCTTAGAAACATGAATTTGACTTCTAGCTTTTTCTGGCGACTAACGCCCAATTAAGGTGTGAGGCGCGCCATACCGAAGCTGCCGCATGCCACCTTAATCACTAAAACCACCGCATAGTAAAAATGCCACGCGTGCCGAATCGCTCTTAAATTGTTTGTTATGTTTTGGTGTTCATCAAGCTAATCAAACTTTTTGAATAGATTATGCCCTGTGATCCCATACCCAAGACGAGTATACAGCCTTAAAGCACCATTATTGCCATTTGCAACATGGAGCTTCAACCTTGTAATACCACTTTGTTTGAGGCGGGATTCAAGGTTTTTTATTACTAATTCGCCATAACCTGAGTTGCGATACTTTTGCTCTATGAAGAAGTCACAAATAAAAGCGGTTGAGTCTTCTACACTCTCTATGTACCAAAGATGACCTATAGATAGTTCCCCCCAATTTAATCGAACAGACATAGTTACCGTCAGTATCAAGCTTATTGGGTAGTCTCATCTCGAAGTCTAGGGAAGCGAACTCAAAAGATTTCCTTTCAGAATAGCCATAATTGGAGCTGATAGAACCAGCGTATTCTCGTATAAAGTTTTCACGAAACAGCTCAAAACAACCAGGTTCCATTTCAAATAGACTTATCACTTTACCCTCCTAAATCCTTGGAGTTGATTAAAAACATAACGCCCTGCTAAGGGGTGAGCAACGCAATACCGATGTTGCTAAAGACCATCTTAATCACCAGATTCAACGCATAGTAAAAATGCCACGCGTTGCGAATCCCTCTTGAGCAGTTTGTTATGTTTTTACTTTACACGCCGTACTTTTGCTGATGTGCCAGCTACATGCATAACATTACCACCGCCTGAGTTATAAATAAGAACTTCAGGTCGGTGAGCATATTTATACTGATATTTGTATTGAGATTGTTGCCAGACTTGTCCGTTTTGTAATTGATAAGATGTTTCACCTTCCCAGCCTTTGAAATCTCCATTTATTCTACTTTTCATTACACCGTCTAATTGACGGATTGAAACAATTTCATCTTGACCATCAACCTGAAGATAGAGGCTGCCATTACGTCGAAGAATATGTACTTGAGGACAGTAAGAGTAGTAATACCAGTACTTATATTCATCTTGAACCCAGCATGTTCCATCCATTAATTGGAACAAAACCTCATCATCAAAACCTTCAAATTCCCCATCAATTTGGGAAGAATGTACAATTTCATACCCTTGCATGATATCTCCTTAAAAACATAACGCCCTGTTAAGGGGTGAGCAACGCAATACCGAAGCCGCCGCAAACCACCTTAAACACCAAAATCAACGCATAGTAAAAATGCCACGCGTTGCGAATCCCTCTTGAACAGTTTGTTATGTGCGTTGCTCAAATTCATACTCTGTAAGACACCATTGCTTTGGACTTGACCAACTGATTTCTTTGAATGATGTTCTTAGGTCACCGCTCAATAAAAGTTGCTTCATAAAATGGCTAGGTGAAATATAAGCTTTATCATCGTAAGCAAACACAAAGCCCTGCTTATTGAGCTCAAGCATCATCTGTTTGGTTTCCTTTGATTGAATCCCACCATTGAGATCAAGCTCATCAATACGATCGGTTGTATCACCATCTCGACTGCTATTGCTTAACTTTATTGAGGTATTATCTATGGCAACAACGTGCGCCGGAGGGACTTCTCCTGATTGACCAAACTCAACTTTGTAAGGAAGCTGTTTTATCATTTGATCTCCAAGCACATAACGCCGCATTAAGGTGTGAGCAGCGCTTGGCTATACTTGAGCGAAGCGAAAGCGCCAAGCGTTGCGAATCACTCTTAAATGCTTTGTTATGGCGATACTTAACTTCGCGAGCCTAAGCTTTTTTCACGAACGCCGCTGTTACCATCATTTCTCCAGCACCATCGACCTTGCAGTCGAGTTGGTGGTCTTTACTATCAAAAATACGCCTGACAACTGCTTTTGTACCGATTTTCAACACCAGGGAGCTACCTTTAACTTTAAGATCTTTTGCCAAAGTAACTCTGTCACCCTCGGCTAACAAAGTACCATTTGCATCCTTAACATTAATAAGTTCATCTTGGGCAACTTCATCAGGGTTCCACTCAAACACACACTCCGGACAAACCAAGTTAGCTTGATCTTGATACACATACTCAGACTGACAATTTGGACAAGGAGGGAATGACATAAACTTTCAACTTTTCGATTAACAGTTGATATATGATAAGTTGATAACGCTCGATTAGCGAGAGGCATGGCACTATATTTAGTAATACCAACTGTGCTACCTAACTCGAATTATTCCGAAAGCCATAACGCCGCGTTAAGGTGTGAGTAACGCAACACTGAAATATCGGCATACCACCGTAAACACCAAAACCAACGCATAGCAAAAATGCCACGCGTTACGAATCACTCTTAAACGCTTTGTTAGGCTATTTTTATGCGTCAATCTTAGCCAGTTCTACTGTAAAGCCCATATTTTGTAACCTTCTACTATGGTGCCTAAGGTTTACTTTTGAGAAAAATGGCAAATGCACTTCACCTTGTTTTTTGTGCATGATAGCTAGAACTACCCGGTGGGTGCGCGGCGATTTATCTTTGTCAAATACTACACTTAGATAAGTATCATCTAAATGCGCGTTCACTTGGCTAAGTACAGATGCATCATTCAATAACAGCTCTGTTGCAACTGTTGCTTGAGAAAACAGGTGGCTTAATACCGAAGAAGCGCCATATTTTTTAACATGAATAAATGCGTTACATTGAGAAAGCAAATCACAAAACTCTATGCGAGTACCTATACCTTGCGGATAAATCCACTTTTGGTCTAAGAGAGCAAAATTCTCACCATCAGCTATTTTTCTTAGGTATTCACCCTCAGTAAGCGTTCCATAAGGTGGGAAATCAATTGCAGACCTAGGTAAATGCTTAAAATACTCGTTAACCGAATCGCTAAACTTTCGCTCAACTCGATACCATTGCGAATCATTCAATACGAAGATATCCCCTTCTAATTCAACTTCCCCATTTAGACAGCGGAAAAGAGACCATGACTTCACTTGCATTTCAGCAGAATTATAAGCGTAAACTTGTTTACGCTTTAATGCCTCTATGCTTGTTGGGAACTTTAACTTAGCTTCCTTAACGTACAATTCCAAATCTAACTCTGGGTGCATGCACACGGAGCAGCCTTTTTTAGCTCTCGTTGTATAAACAAAGCCAGAAAAGTCTCCATAATCCATAATTTCTGGGCACGCGATCCAAAGTGATTCATAGTTTTGAGAGTCCAGATTGTGAATAATTCTGTCGTTTAAGTTTGAAATGGTTTCAGGATCAGTCACTGATTGAATAAAATCGACCCACGGGTAACTAGATAAATATTTATCTGACTCGTATGCAGACATTATCCTGTTTGCAATTTTAGGTAACTCTTCGAGGCTCACTTTAGTGTACAAAGAAACCGAGTCATAACCAGATACAATCTCTAATTCATCATCATCAGTTTCCACAACAGCAGAAATTGATTTTAGAATTTCATGATCAAACTCGAAGTCAAAATCTGAAACGTTCGTATTTTTAGAGGTTTGAGATCGAGTCTTAAGAGCAACTTTATCTAATGTTGCCTTATCAATTGATTTGATTTGTTCTGAGTCACCGATATTCAAGGACACTCTTAAACCAAAACCTCGTTGGATGACATGTGGTAACAGTAATGACTTAGCATGCCCAAAAGTAAAAGCTATTAGCCTGCTATGAGCTTTAACGAGAAACATCCCGCAAATACTCTCAGAATAGAAAATGGACTCATCAACGTTAGGGTGAATTGTAAAAATTTCACTCCATTTAGGCTTAGACTTGGCATTTTTTATGTAAAGACTGTTTATGCTGCCATTTATATCAACACCAATTCTCCTAGCGTTTTTCTTAGGGTTAATTATGTCAGCTTCTTCATAGCCTTCTTTGATTAGATACGCGACAACATTAAGCTTCATCTAGTTCCTCATCAAATCTAACGATAAGCAACTAATATCGCATTAAACCCATGTAAATGGTATGATTTTTATCATAAATGCGACATATCGTTTCTAATAGCCTAACGCCCTGTTAAGGTGTGAGCAACGCAATACCGAAGCAGCCGCATACCACCTTAAACACTAAAACCAACGCATAGTAAAAATGCCACGCGTTGCGAATCACTCTTAAACAGTTTGTTATGTGCTTGCTAACGTAGTACTACTGATTGAACGCCTACGCCGTCGTCACCGATCAAGAAATCGATAAACAACGTATGCCTGTAGCCTAATTGACTTTTGAATGCTGCAAGTTTTGCATGGTCTTTATACCTATTTTCACCGTTGCAGACTTTCTTTATTTCAACAGCTAACAAATTTTCACGAGTACCACGACGATGAATGATTATATCTGGAACAACATTGCGGCTAATAACTTCAGAGTCAGGGTCGATAGCATAGTTCAATCGCTTAATCACCCCCATGTCCCTAGAGTACTCGCAATCTACATCCCAGCCATCTGCAAATTCTGCGAACTTTCTTGCTAATTGGCTTGAAATAGACTGTTCGCTATTATTCTGCTCCAACAGAATCCCATGTTCTTCTACAAAACCTTGTAGCAATTCATCAATATTTAAATCTAATTCTTCTATTCTCATACACTTTTCTTACTAAAGCACATAACGCCGCATTAAGGGGGGAACAACGCCTCCACCCAACCTAAAGCATTGTACCTTAAACACTAAATTTGAATTAGAAACAAAAATGCCAAGCGTTGAGAATCCCTCTTAAATGCTTTGTTATAACGTAGCTCTCCACGCTCTGTGAACTCAAAAACCATTAAATCGAGTGCAGTCGTTTTTGATAGGCACTGTAAGTTGCTGAAATCATAGATACAAAGCCAAATAGGAACGCGGCAAACCAACGGTAGTTGAAAAACTTGGTCACCGCGCTCATTGCGTCAACTGGCTGAGGAGAGTTCCATGCAATAACGAAACTGATGCAACAGGCAAGAAACAAGATACAACTTAAAACGATACCTAGCTTAACTTTCCAATCGAACAAGTAATACATATTTTTCCTTTACGTTATAACGCCGCATTAAGGGCGCCACCACCAAACCTAAACCATTGTGTCGTAAACACTTAAGCTAATTCAAACCAAAACTGCCAAGCGTTGTGAATCCCTCTTGAATGCTTTGTTAGTTGCCAAACTTAAAGCTTTGATTTGAAGCCGATTTCCGTTTTGCCAACACTTGCTTTACGTATTTTGAAAAACTCAGTTCAGGCGCAGTTTCAAAGCGCCTGTCACTGAAACCACTTGGAACAACCAGCGCCGTAGAAAACGGGCCAACAACACCAAAAAGCTCATTTGAAAATGACAATATCACAGCGCTGACTCTCAACAAGTGAATCAGCTTCTGAAACAGAAAGTCCGACCACAAAAAAACCAAAGCCTGATTTGCACAATCCTGAAAGACTAAAATTTGAAATACAAAACCGAGCCAGAATGCACGAACATTAGCCCTAAACATTCTGCTTTAGCTGCGTTTTTCTCCTTGGCAACTAACGCCTTGTTAAGGTGTGAGGCGCGCAATACCGAAGCTTCCGCATACCACCTTAACCACTAAAACCAACGCATAGTAAAAATGCCACGCGTGCCGAATCACTCTTGAACAATTTGTTATGTACGTGCTAAAGGTACACTACTGACTCCACATTGTTGCCCTCAGGGTCAATCAAAAACGCAGCGTAGTAGTTTGGAGCATAGTGTTTTCGTAAACCAGGCTTACCGTTGCATTTACCACCTAAAGATAACCCCGCTTGATGAAACGCAGAAACTTGTAATTTGTTTGATGCAGAAAAAGCAATATGGCACTTAGAATTACTGACGCCTTTTTCAATTAGAAACCTTACATTTGGCTCGCTCGAAAGCCCAAAGCCAGCAGCATTTTCATCTGACCACTTGAGTTCAATACCCAATGGCTCTAGCACATTCTTGTAAAACACACGACATTCTTCGAATGCAACTACCTTAATTTCAAAATGATCTATCACTCTCAATCCTTTAGAGTTGGTTACAATTTTCCTTAAAGTACATAACGCCGCGTTAAGGGGTGAACAACGCAATGCCACCTAACTCAAACTATTGTGCCATAAACACAAAAGCTAAACTTTGAACCAAAACTGCCAAGCGTTGAGAATCCCTCTTGAACGCTTTGTTATACCACTACTCAAAGCTTTTCACTGAACTCCCCACACTGCTTACACTTGTAACCATGCTTGTAAAAGAACAGTGGAAAACCCAGTAAAATGAATACTAAGAAAGCTGGACGCTTACCTTTTGTAAATGCGTATAGCTCCGTGCTACCACAGTTAGGGCAAACATCTTTTGCTTCATCAACGGCAACTTCATTTTCCAATGATTCTGAGAAGTCACTACTAAGTATTTGTTTCGCTTCCTCTGCATCACGCTCGGAGACCATCAGGCGAACACCGCCCATAGCGTTTGAATAAAGCCACTGAGTATTCACCGTGTGCTCGTCAGCGATGTAACTTTCTATCCCAGCACTATCTAGACTCGCTTTCGCAATATGAGCTTCATGAGGAAAAGAAAACCTTGCTACTACAATCACATATTGCTCCTTGTGGTATAACGCCCAATTAAGGTGTGAAGCACGCGATCACAGTACTCAATTTAAACACCGTAAACACTAAATTAGACCCAAACCAAAAATGCCAAGCGTGCTGAATCACTCTTAAATTGTTTGTTATGCCTGTGGTGATTAGAACGCTTTTGTTCGATTACTCTACGTCCAAGCCAGACCTTTTAGCAATTTCAGTATCAAAACCATCGATACTCTTTTGGTTCTTTTTAAGCCAGTATTTTTCTATACCCGCTGTACCTTGTTTTTCTGACCAATTAGCTAGATCTTCACGGTCTCCCTCATAACTAAAGTAAGGAACTGACATTCCGCAGGAAGACTGTACCAAATCGACGTCTAGGACAAAGATTTGTCTAGCAGCAACACTTTCCGGAAACATCGATGCATACTTACCCCAACTATCGTCTTGAGAGTGCAAAACAGTAGCCTTACCATAGGCTCGAAGGATTAGAGGAGAGCCCTCAAAAGCACAGAACATGACGGTCATTCTTGGGTTTTGAATGACATGTGATGCTGACTCATTGCCACTTCCTGTAAGGTTTAACCAAGCTATTTGCTTTGGGTTGATAACACGCAAGGAATCTCCACCTTTAGGCGACAAATTCACACTACCACTCTCTGCGGCGGTAGCTACAAAATAGATTTTTTGCTGTCCGATAAATTCAATGTGTTTATCGGATAACTCTGAAAATTGCTTACCCAAAACGATTAACCTCCATGTTAATTTTCGATATAAGGCATAACGCCCTGTTAAGGTGTGAGCAACGCAATACCAAAGCCGCCGCATACCACCTTAAACGATAAACGCAACGCATAGTAAAAATGCCACGCGTTGCGAATCCCTCTTGAACAGTTTGTTATGTGCGTGGTTGAAAGCTACTCCACACTTGGCTCCGGTAAAACTGGTGGTGTACTGTCCATGTAAGTTAAAAAATTTTCCCATAACTCGTGCGTTCTTTGCTTAGTTAACTTAGTTTTGCACGATATCGCCATAATTCCACGAATAGTTCCATCACGCCATTGCGTATAAACCGAGTCACAGTGAGAGGACATATATGCTTGCCAATCCTGTTGAGCAAGCTTAATTGCTGCAATCAGTTCTGGGTCATGAGCGTTGTGCTCAAAGCTAGTGTTTAGATATTTATCTAATTTAACTTGTGCTGACTCTAGTTCAATAGCAGCACATTGGTTTATCTCGATTGTGGTCATCGCATTATTACAGTCAATGGACTCTTCTTCAGCAAGAGCACCAAATGAAAGACTAGCTAATATGATGATTAGACACTTATTCATCGTTTTCTTCGAAAGCACATAACGCCGCATTAAGGTGTGAGCAACGCTACCACATAACTTAACCAGACCACCGTAAACACAAAACCTAACGATGGAATGAAAAATGCCAAGCGTTGGGAATCACTCTTAAATGCTTTGTTATGTAAATTCTTTGGGATCTACAAAATCTAACACTTTTAAACGCCCTTCGAACAATATCTCACGGCTAGCTGGATGATCATTGATCCCTAGCCAATATTGTCTGGCTCGCTTGATAGTTGTGAGCATAGGCTCACTGTCGGTCAATAGGTGTTCGTCGCTAGCTACATGCAAACGACCTTGAACTTGTACTTTCGCTATTTGAAATTTTTGATTATCTAGACCTAAGTTTTGCAGCCAAAACTTAACCCCTTCTTCATCGGCTGCGAGCCAAATACAACGCTGCCTAGATGGCAGGTGGGGAAACTCACTTTTGCGAATATCTTCCCATATAAGTTCCCGCACATAGCTAACAAAATGTTGAGTTATATCTGCTGCAATCCCAGCTACATTTGGACAGTTAACTTCACCATCCCTCACTGCATTTAAGAACTGCTTACCCGGTAATTGATGAGTAACATTATCAGGAGTAGTTACTCCATAAGTTTTTTGATTGGTTTCAAAAAAACTAAAGTAAGGGTTACTTTCTCCACCGATATCAATCACATCCCCGATATTCCACTTTGGTAGAGAAGACCAAGGAACAACTCTATTGATGTGAAAATAAACTGCTTCTTTACCTGAAATGTTCATTGTTTCCTCTTATTTACATAACGCCCAATTAAGGGGTGAGCAACGCCTCCACCCAATCTAAAACATTGTGCCATAAACACTAAAATTGAAGCAGAAGCAAAAATGCCGAGCGTTGTGAATCCCTCTTAAATTGCTTGTTATGCGTTTTCTTCCAACAAGCTGCTGTCATACCAGATATCTTCATAGCCATTGTTATCTATTAGGAAACGGTAGCCAGGAGGTAGCCCGAGATAAGCTTGCACTTGAGGTAAGTACTTAACTATATGCTCAACATGCAGCGGTTCAAAGAAGTCTGCGTTTGTAGACAGATCCTTACCGCACCAGATATACCAGCCATTAGTACCATTTTCAGGTTCTACTCTCATACCATTGATGGGAGTTTGATTTACGGTAGAAAGCGCAATTCCTAATTTGCTACCTGTATTCGGATACTCTTTCGCTACATCTTGAAATTGACTATCCAATTCTTCCTCCTGACGCATAACGCCGCGTTAAGGGGCAGCAACGCGATACCAACAAACTTCAATTTACCACCGTAAACACAATTACCAAAATTTAAGCCAAATTCGCCACGCGTTGACTGTCCCTCTTGAACGCCTTGTTATACAAACAGTTACAGCTTGTCAGATAGCTTTTTAAGGTGAGCTTTAGCCAATTCATTATTGTCACGGCTTAACCATTTTATACAGTCGAACAGCTCCCATATTAAACCTTTGTCGCCATTCGTATAAGCTGGAAAGTCCTCGTGCTTTGGAGCTGGCTCATCGGTTAGACGCGACTCTACGATACCAGATTTATCGAATAGAACTTTAAACGGTTTAGATATATTGAAAGGCTCATTTACGTCTAAACAGTGAATCTCCGCGCTGGTCAAATCGTTGAAAATATACTTTTTAAAGAACGCATTTTCATTATGAAAACCTTCAAGGCAGTAGAAGATTTCTTTACTAGCTTCGAAATTGGAGAAGCACGAGTCCGCGATTTTGTGGAACCCATTTTGGGTAAAAATGAGAATGTCAGCATCAGATATTCGATCGCCTTTGCCAGCAGCAAGTGAACCCAACAGAACCGCTGCTAATACATTGTCCTCAGAGGAAAATGATATACAGGCGGACTTAACTAACTCATTTTGAAGTGGTAAATGTTCAATATTTAATTCTTCCTGACTCACAACTTTCTCCGTTTGTATAACGCCGCGTTAAGTAGTGAGCAACGCCACCACTGAACCTGACCATACCACCTTAAACACTTAACCCAACTTAGA
>NZ_JAWOTK010000045.1:0-11972 GCF_033338855.1 Vibrio sp. Vb0937
TTAAGAGTAGCTGAAGTTTATATCTTCTAGTTGATATACTGTCGGTTCTGATATATTGAACTTATCTCTATCAAAGAATACGTAATTCTTACCTTTACCAAAAGAACTATTAAATATAATCCCATCATAAGTACCTAGAGATTTAAAATACTCACAAAGAAACTGCGTTGGAATATAATCTAATTCAGATAGGTGAGGTTTTATAGGAATAGAAAGTTGAGATGAAAATGACTCTAGTAGTTCTATAATAGCTAAGACCTCATCATACTCGCTATCTGAAAACGGTACAATTGAAAACTTTCGCCTTGGTTCTGTTAAGTCTATTAACGTCATTTCACCTTTAAGATTAAATGAAGAAACATAAATATCTCCACCTTTATATGGTCGAACCTCTGAAATACACGTATCAATATTATCTGCAAGGTATAAGTAAGATATACCTTTGGGATTAGCTCTTCCTGATGATGCTAATTGTGGTTTAGGGGCTCCCATATTTTGGGACGTTAGCTTTTCATCACTTATTCTAGCTCTATATAGAACATCTTCAGGTATCACCTTTTGTTCTAACTGTTCCAATATTGTAAATAGCCTAGACAAGTTTCCATCTAATTTTTGATTAAAAATACTATCGTAAATTTCATTCTTAAGAAAAAATCTATTCGTATGTTTTAACTCATTGCACAATTGATCCCATCCAACTTTATAGTGATCAGTAGATATTCTCACTGAAAACCTCTTTCCAGAGATATTTGCAGAAAGAATATCGTCTAAAAGGGTTTCCTTACATCTAATCTGATCATTAAAGAGTGAAAACAGGCTATCTATCGCCTCACTAGCTTCTTGTCCATTTGAGTCTTCTTCTAGAACCATAAACAAGAACTCAAACTTTTCCGCTAATAAGTTGGAATCACATATTGAAGTATCTCTAGAGTTACAATAAGAGCAACGTCCTAGATTATTCTTACTGATAATGAATTTTTTTAACTCATTATCATGAAAGCAATTAATACAGCAAGATGACATAACTATTCTCTATATTTTGATAGCGTTTCAATATGATGCTGAATTGATAGTTTTTTAATTTGCCCTAACCCTGGAAAATGGTCTTCTGATTTAAGCCGTCTAAATCCATCTAACCCAATAGTGTCATTAAATAAATCAGGGTTGTCATTTGTAAAATCAATTAATTTATCTAGTGCATCACCAAATTTATCACCTGGCCTCGTCGGAGATTTGTCATCGTAAGACTTAAAGTGTTTGACATACATGGCATTAAACTCATCTGGATCTATATAAGACAAATGAATAGCAACAACATATGCTGGACCACCCGCCTCTAAAAAGCCATTACCTGTAATGGTGTAGTCGCCAAAACCTACTACATTCTCACCTTCTTTATAATCTGTATGTCGATCTGAAAAGTATGACTTATCAGGATAGTCAGAGTTTTTAGTCGCTCTCGAAAAATTATCTTCAACAACAACAACCTGTGACAGAGACTTAAAAGCGGCTCTATGATACTTATTTGAAATGACTAAAGATGCGTCAGATAGAAGGGAGACAATATCTTTATTTAACCCTTCTTCGACAAACACAGCAAAAGGTGTGGATGTACTAGATATTAAAGATGAAAGTTCAGAACTAGATAGCCCTTTAGTAGAAAAGCACGGTGTAAATCTCAAACCCTCAATAGTGGATCTTAAGGATTCTTCGATACTAAACTTTCCACTGGCGTCTGAAAAGTCACCAAGGTACGGATTAACTACAACTATTGGTTCAAGGTTTTCTTTGTTAAGGTGAGAAATCGTTTTACCTAAAGAGTCCATCTTTTGTCGCACAGGTTCAATAATCGGACAGAACTCTGTGTTACTCAGCACCGTAGCTAACTCTCTAAGAGCTATAAGCTCAAACTGTTTTCCCCTGAGAACTGGGTAGTACATTCAATATCCTTACACAAGTTGTCATCAAGCGCATCAACGAGCTTAATCTGCATCTTGTTGGATAAGCTATAACTAACCCCAGCGTTTTTCAAGGAGTTCGGTAGTGAATTGAGAAAGTCAGCATCATTTCGTCGAAAATGTTTTAAAACAGTCCTAAAACTCTTTCTCAATATTGATGAAGGAGTTTCCGAAATGATCTTAGAACATTCTGAAAACATCTTAATGTTGCTTACCTTTGGGACATCTCCTTGAATCAATTCAACTAGACGCTTGTACTCTTCCATGCGAAGAGATTTTATAAGTAAGTCTTTATCGACACTTTGCTGAGAAAGGTCAGTGGCTTTTCTCTTTGTTGAGAGCGTACTTTTGTGAGTGAGTAGAATGACACCCACTTCTATCGGAGTAACATCTAAAACTTTCGCTAAGTGTTTCTCATCACAGACTACATAAACTTTATCAAAGAGACTGGAGTAAGAGTTTAACTGTTCACTTAATCTATCTAGCGAATCGTATTCTGTTTTTATCTCATAACAAGTTGATACGCCATTTAGCATTACGCAATCTGCTATATTTCGTCCAACTCTGAACTCTGAAAGCATTACTGTTGTACGAGGTGAATGCCTACCCAAAAGCTGCTTATTAACTATCGTATTTTTATAAAAATACTCATACCTATATGAGCTACTTAATTGTTGATAGACAGACTCATATAGATCTCTAACTGTTTTAATTGACGATTGTTCCAGCTCTAGGCCTGTATATACGTTGTATAAAAATTCACGATCTCCTTGCGCAAGAGCTTTCAAATAGCCGCTACTAAACAGCCGTGCTGCATCTTTGATTCTCATCGTGATTGACCCCAAACATAACACCAACAAAAACACGTGAACGTTTATCTAAGTTTACACATAATTTCAAATAAGCTTCATAACATCTATCAGCTATTCAAAGAAGGTCACATTAGAACCAACGCCGAGCGCACTATAGCCTACTGTAAGGAACATGTGTAGACCGTGATCTAAACTCCATGAGATAGAAACCTAACTCACATATCCAAAGATAGTTATCTATTGTCGTCGTCGACGTCTATCGCCAACAGTCGACGGCGGCACTAAAACAAAAAAATCCGGCACCGATGACCAAAGCCACCGATGCCGGACGTATTGATTTGGTTAAATCTTAGGCTCACATAAAGCAATGAGGCTAAGCTCTAAACCGGATTTAGTAGCATCGACCAGTAACACTACAACTAAAAAAGTAGACTTTCATCACAAAAAATAAAGTTCACTCGCTCTCAGAACACCTTAAAACAAGCGGATAACCTCAATTTCCCTTTCAAAAAACGTCTACCCTCGCGAGAACCGTTCTGAGGGGCTATCAGCCATGTTTAAAAAAAATCAAGAACAAATTTCCTGCCATTTATAGGCACTTTTCAAAATCAATTTTGTAGGGCAAATTTATGTTCATCAGGAAAACTTAACTCCTGATTTAATTGAATAAATCATACTATAGGAATTAAAGAATGAATACTACATTAACCACATTAACTAACTCTGTTTCACCATCTAACGTCGCTCACTACGTTGTTAAGCTGGCGTACAACTTGGTGTTCGCTCCATCAAAATTACCTGCTGATATCGATAACATTATTGATTCAGAAGAGTGCTATAACGGCGAATGCGATTACTCAAACGGATCCACAGCAATCACCATCGCTCAAAACCATTACTTGAGCGAAATTGGTGATCCCATTGAACATATTTTTGAAATGAAAGAATGGATTGATTCCCATGCAGAAGCCATCAACGATGCAGATATTGAAGTAACTACAAATGTTGTGTTTCCCAATCTGGAAAGAGCTTCGTTCAGTTGTATTCACAATAAAAGCAACCTAAAAGGCCTACCTCAGTCCATCTACGATGCAATGGCATATGTGATCGAGAATATTGAAATTACTCAGGTTGAAATACTCGAACTTTTTTCTGCTGCCACCCATTCACTGGCTATCGACTGCTTTTACTCAGTTGATGATTTTGACTTTAATGTCAAATCCGCACTTGAGCACGATCTGAACGAAAAACTGATTCAATATAACAACACCCAAGGAGGAAATATCATGTCATTTGGTACTCAAGTTCTACTGAACACTTACACCAATAAAGCCAAACAACACGCCTGTAAAGGTCCAAAAGTCCGAATGGCGGAATATGTCGAATCCGCAATGGAAGTACAGGCGCAAGTTGGCCGTATAGACAACCTAGACGCCATCACTCGTGAGTTTGAACAACGCTTAGCGAGTAAGTCGAATTGGGGATACAAGCTAGCTGCTGAGCAACTATCCGAAGCAATTAAAACCGTCGAAAAACACTAACCCTTAAGCAACACCACTTTTTTTACTTTGATTTTTGACTAGCCGAGCCTCTCGGTGACGGCCTTCTTACACCTCAAATTCGGCAGCCAATATATTGCTGCCGAATCAAGAATAAATTTTGGAGCATACGATGAACTACTCAAACAACACGAACAACACGCATACTTCGGCAAACTACGAAACACATGGCCGCAACTCTATGGTGAATTTCAACGATTTTTCTGACGGCGATTCAAGTAACCAACCTAACTTTGCACCTCTGGCACTTCAGGCTGTTGATCTAAAGAATTCGTCCGCAGAGATAACCTTCTTTACGCCCACGGCAGAGAAAGTCTTCTTTCACTACGTGAATGGCCATGGATACCTTCAGTGCAATGGACCCGACTGCCCGATGTGCCGCGCTCAAATTAAATTAGATAGCCGTTACCTATTCCCCATCTACGATCACATTGAGGGAGAGGTGAAGGTACTGGCGGTTCCACCATCCGAGAAGCCAAAATCCTTGTTTCCGCAGATCAAGCCTTACGTCACCAAAGGCGGTCAACTCGTGTCAATTGAGAAAAATGGCTTCAACTATGATGTTTATGCGACTGCCCTACCCGAGTACGCCACTATCGATCAAGATAAAATTACTGCGTTTTCCGACGCATTCGACTCTGGCGAAATACGCTTGTCTGATATCTACCGTATTCTGACAGACGACGAACTGCGAGAGATCCCAGAGATCGAGAGACGCCTACGCTTCAAAGGTGTGGCTTGATTGTGGTAAATCCAATCACCATCAGCGGGGCCGAAAGCCTCGCTGAATTTCGTTTTAATAATAGTGCTCAGGCTATGCTTGAGATGCTGACGCAAGACCACTATGTTCTCAACGACTGGATGGTGGGCGTTGGCAAGTCGTACCAACTGGATCAGTTGACCACTTTGGCGTTGGAGTCGAAATCATATGACTGCGTGATTGTCGCAGCACCGACTCGAAAAATACTTGAAGAAAGAAAGCCTCTTCAAAGCCCTCCAGCCGATATCAAAGTTGTCAACATACAACCTCGCCCCAGCAAGCTGTGTGGTGAAACTCGCGATCTGAGTTGGAAAGACTACGAACGTAGAAACTTAGGTCTGCTGGGCAAAAAGCACATTTGTGCCCTGTGTCCAAATAAGGATAAGTGTTTTTGGCCCGACCAATACGGCAAGAATTTGAATGGGGCGAAAATCGTATATGCAACCCAATCACACTTCGTGCGTAACCCCTACTTCATCCAACACATCGTAACGATGGCTAAAGCAAGCAATGCCTTAGTCATTTTCGATGAAGCTAACGTAAGCCTAAACCATTACAGCCGAACCATATCGCCCATATCGATTGAACAAACCCTAGAAGCCGTGCAGGAGAGCCGTCTATCAGACTATGTAAAAGGGCATCTAACGCACTACCTGGAATGTTTACAACAGGCCTCTACGGAGGAACTGCGCGATATATCAGCGTGGCGCTGCCCTGCAATTTTTCCAGATCAGATGACTCAAATCACCAGTATTGGCGATCGCATGTTTGGCGATCGTTTCATCAATATTCTGTATGACCTCCAAAGCTTCGGAGCATCTGAGGCGGAATCACGCGAAAAATTAGCAGATGGTTCAATTCACTTCCCTGCGCCGCCAGTCAATGCGGGATTCGACACAGTGCTATACAGCGGCACCACCTACCCGGACATACTGAAACTGAAACTCGGGATGGCTTTTTACTGCCCTTATTCTCACGTTGAGTTTCGGGGGGAATCAACGGTTTGGCACAATATCGCATCCTCAATTGGGACTGCGACAAACTTTAAGAAAAACTCACCGCAAATCCTAGATACATTCGCCCAATTGACGCTCCAACGAGTAAGAGAAGGGAAACGCGTATTGTTGGTCTCTAAACAGAAACACGTCGACCAATGCGTTTCCGTGCTTAATCAATTTCTGGCAGAGGAAGGGGTTCGGGATGTTCGTGTGGTTCCCGCAAGCGCTTATGCAGAGTGTGACGATATGACCTTAGTGCCCATGATCCATTACGGAGTCATCGGTATTAATCAATTCGAAGAGTTCGATTGCTGCTACTGCCTAAACAGCTATTACGTAACCCAAGACATACTCAACAACGCAATTCAGGAGCTGCGAGCCGAGGATGAGCGCATAGACGTGGCGATTGCAACCACTGACAACCCTCGTAGGCGTCATGGCGTCATCACAGATCAAAAGTATCGGTACTCTGATGTCGCCAAAGTCGTAAACCCAATGCTGCAAACATTAGAAATGGGGGTTGTCATCCAAGCCATTGGACGCGTGCGCCCATTTACAAAATCGCGTGAAATCATCACTTTTCAAAATAACGATGCACCAAAGTCGGGTTACGACCATGAGTACAGCAACCTAGAGCAACTGCGAAAGCACTTCGGTTTAAAAAGCAAGCAAGCCCGAACGTCGACAACCCTGTCAGAGCAGGTTAATCAGATGATAGCCGACGGGTTTAAGCAGCAAGAGATTGCTTCAACTCTAGGGATCAGTACTCGAACCGTTCGACGCCATAAGGCCGGATAACAAACACTAACTCAGCGAGGAAGGCATGGTCAGAAATGCTTTCCTCACAACTTAAAAGGTCATGCAATGGAATTATTACCTGGAACCCAAGCGCATCTAAAAAAGAAAACATCTCCGCCATCAAGTGCCTTGATTCTGCCTCAAGATACGTCACATACCGTCGGGAAAACTCAGTTCATTCAACATGAAGCCGAGCTCGATCAAATGATTGAGCTGGCTTACCAATTGCCTCTATCTGCTGTCAGTCTCAGCTTTCAATTCACGTACTCGACTCCGGTAGTCACACTACCGAACGACAATGACAGATATGATATTTCGTCCATTACTCCACGCTTACTCAGCATGACGCTGATGGAGAACACAAGTAACTCGCTAGCGCTGCACTCGTTCGTTATTGACGTTGCGAGCCCCTTGATTCGTCCAAAACTCCAAAGCCTTTTCGAGCTGCCTGCGACCTACGTAACCCACGACGCTAAACCTGACCTGCACTGTATTTGGTCATTGAGCCTAAACGAGCCCGGATATTGGTGGGATACCTGCATTGCAGAAAAAGCCAGATATCTTGGTCAACACAATAACGCTAAACTCACTCAAGATGTTTCAACGTTCGAAAAGATACAAACCAAACAAACATTGGCTGAACAGAACAAGGTGTTTTATGGCTTGGCTGAGACAGCTAAACGTTACAATGTCCAAAATAGCCTCGCTTCCAGTGCGAAGTTACTGATGGGCTCTGAGCAAGACTACCCGTCTTTTTCTGCGCTCCAGATTGAACGGACGTCACAGCTCAGCATCACGGTGGCGAAGTTGTACTTAACGCAAAGCCAATCCTGCCTCATGTTTGGCATCCACCAACACCTTATCAGTATTGAGATGCCTTGGGTCGTGACTAACGCCGCCATCGAGTGGAACGGTTTTAAGGTATGCAGAGATAAGTGCAGTCAAATTCTCGAAGCGTGCGAGCGTAAACTTAATCTATACAGTCAAGAGCTAGCGCAACTAGGGATGACAAACCCCAATAGCCAGCATCAAAAACAAGTGCTTTTTGCTTCACTCGGATTACTGCATCACTTCAAAGATGGGGATGACTATAGTTTTCAACGTGAAATGCTAAGCAAGAACTATGCTTTACACCCAGCGGTGGCATTCTTGGCAAAATATACGCATATCGATTCTGTCTACAAAGACGTCATTTTACAGCCCGGTATTGTCGGTAGTGACGGACGAGTTCACTCAGAACAAAAACAACTTACGGCTGCGACAGGCCGACAGGCTACCGTTGCGCCAAATATCTTGGGGCTTCCTGCTGTCCTTCGTCCTTTAGTGGTTGCACAAGACGGTTACGCGATTGGAGAAGTCGATCTTGCACAGATTGAGGTAGCCATTGCTGCTGGTGTGTATGGCGACTCAAACTTAGTCCAGATGTATAACCAAGGCGATCTATACACGGCCATGGCCCAAGAGTTCTTCTGTGAAGAGTTAGAACCGGAATACCGCAGCTGCGATTCGTCGGCCTTCAAAGAAAAATACCCTGAAAAAAGAGCCATCATGAAGCAATGCACCCTTGGCCTAATTTACGGTATCACCAGCTTTGGAATAGCGAAAAAACTCAATATCAGTGTCAACAAGGCCTCGGAACTGATGAATAAGTTTCTATCGATGTTTCCCGAACTACAAAAAGCCATTGAGAGAATGCCCCAGTATGGTGCTCTGCGAGGCCATGTAAGCACAGCAACGGGATTGCACCGATACCGCCAATTGGACGCTAAGCGCGGCCATACTGAGAAAAACTGGATGGTGAACATGCCAGTACAAGGTACAGCTGCTGCGCTGTTCAAAGCAGCCGGAAATCGACTTCATCAGTTATATAAAAGTTACAACGCCAAATTGATCGTTGCCATGCATGATGCCTTTGTTTTCGAAGCACCGAAAAAACACCTAAGCGCAGTCAGCGAGTTAACTGCACAGATCATGACCCAAGTAGTGCAGGAAATGTACCCTCAGTTGAAGATAAGAGCCGATATCAACATAAGCCAACCAGATTGTTGGACCAAAGATGGTGATCCGAACACTCTCGATGTGTGGCTGGCTAAATGACCAGAACTGGACGCAAAGCCTAATAGAATTATTATTAAGGCTTTATGTCCACTTTTTCTGGTTCTCAAATAGTGACTTTTAGGTAAATCAATACTTACTTGATTAGCTATTTATCATAGTGACGCCATTGTTCTAGCTCAGTTATGACCCAAAATCGCTTAGTCCGAGATTATTGAATACTTTCTCATGTAAGCTCTTGATCTACATTCACTAATAGCAGAGTATGAGCCAAATCGATCAATTGAAACTATACAGAAATGTTCTGCAATTTGTGAATTGTCAGGAAAAATAAGACTTATAGAACAGTATGTTGCTTCTACGGCAACTGTATTTTCTTAAAATATTATAAAGACAATGACAAATTAATAGGACAGTAAGGAGTATGATTTAACAATGAATAATAATGAGAAAACCGAAGTATCGGTAGTTTCTTTAACCCAGGAAAACAAAAAACGTCTCGTTTGGTGTTTTGCATTTCTTTTTCTTTCTGTAAATATAGCATTTGCCCCAGACTATTCACTCTCAATTCCCTTTGAGACACCACTAGCAGCATTAGGCGGTATGGCTGTATTATTCTGTCTTCTTTTTGGTGTACGGGATTTATCAAAAATTGGCTATCAGAACTTGAAGGATCATATATTTTCTAAGTTAAATATGTATTCACAGAAAACCTTAGATAATAAAAGCTCAGCCAATCTTGCATTAATTGGAATGTGTATTTGGTTATTAGCAATTTATTTTCGCCAAGGAGCCATGGTTGCTCCATTAGTGATTGCAGGTACCTTAGTAATGATTTGGTCAGTAATGATCTTCTTTGAAGAGTCATTACTCGTCAAAGCCATTTCCACATACTCATCATCAAAGAAAATTTTTGGATTTATTTCTGCCTGTATTGTTTTTTGGGCTACTTACACTACATTTGGTCAGGTTAATTCAGTGTTCGGAGTTGACCCGTCATATTTTCCATTCACTATTACTGTTGGTATATTCATTAATATTGCAAAAGTAGTTGCATTAACGTCAATAGTGATTACTCCGTTATCAGTGATAATGTCATTCATAAATATGTTTACTTCAAACCATCCATTCTGGAGTAATTCAAGACAAGCAGTCCTATATTGCACATTGATATTGAGCTCTATGATATTCCTAACATTAGGGTTTCTTTGGAGTGATGAGTTCATGCACAGGAAATTACTTGAATCTGCACAGGTCATGGATATGAATGGTAATCACCTTTGCCACAATGACCTTTTGATTCAGGATGGAAAAAAAGTACCTGTTATTTTTATTGGTCCGAACTCTTCATTAGTTCTATATAATAAAGATGGCAAATTTGACATTGCTGATTGTAACCCACTTAACAAGAGCTAAAGGCTTTAACATGCGTTTCCTAATTTGGCAGAAACCCTTTAGAGCATCAGATCTATCATGTTTCTGGCCAGAAATAATTTGGAGCCACTCTGATATAGTAGATGCGACCTGTTACCTACTCGTTCATAAGCCACTTAAACCTCACAAAAATCAAGTGTAATCACTGAGTGAACGAAAGTGGACGGCACTCCTTAATGAGTTTATTAACTAAGGAAATACGTCCACTTTTGTGTACCTCGTTGGCCTTTAACAAAAAGCAGAGGATATCTCCTGCTCACCTAGCTTGCCCGTCAATCATCTATAAGCTCGTCGGCGACGACACCAACTACGAAGCCAGCTATACCACCGATTAATACGGAATATGGATATGGACCGAATCTAGCTCCAAGAGCTGCTCCTATTTTCGCTGCACGAAGGCCTGTGTTCTTTTTGGATTGGGATGATGATTGTGAAAAGGTTCTGCTTTGCATGTTTGCTCCTTTGGGTAGTCAAGAAGGGCAATACCTCTCGATACTGCCCTTAGTGATTTAATGTCCCAAGTTACTTAACTGAATCGCATAGATGATTTGCGAAGCTACGAGTCATCATCTGACTTTGGTACTGGTTATTTAGCTTCAATGTATTGAGCCAGAACTCTTCCCCATCAACTTCGAATTGCATAAATGCTTTCTGCTCTTGATTGCGGAAATTCACATCACCTTCAATATCCACGAAGATTCGACCCGATTTGGTTTTACCTGATTTCCATGTTTCATTGGTGAATGCCGAGTCGATCATGTCCCCTATTGCGTAAGGGCAACCATCTGGGCTACCTTCTTTAATTGTCTGGATTGCATCATCTGTATCCGAACTAAATAGACCTGCTGATGCACCAAAGCTAGCTAGAACTAACGCACTGATTAGTAGTTTTTTCATTACTACATTTCCTTATTAGATTTACTGATTGAAGAATTTGATAGTGATTGCTGTCGGTACGACGTCAACGACGATAAATGGAAGGGTTATTTTGTTTTCTTGTCTGCGAGCGCTAATAGCTCTGCTTTTAGCTGTTGGTATTCGTCGCCTAGTACGTGAAGATAAATTGATGATTCGGACTTTTGGGCTAGACCTAAGTCTCTAACTATTGAGGCACAGAAACCTTGGTTATTGGCTGAACCTGAAGGATATAGGGATTTATAGACCTGACTTTTCCACGGGCTATCACCTTGAGATTCGATCAACTGGAATAGTTCGTTAAGTGGAACCCAGTGTTTTGAATGCAATCCGGCCCCGCCACTTTGTCCGGCAATTCGAAAATAGAGTTGATCATCTTCACTGTTTTGAGCAACCTCGTAGAGCACCATTCCTTGGGCCTTTGATCCTAGTTTGGGTGCTTCACCTGTTTTGAGAATGGTAGAGAATGGATTGTCTTCTGGCGTGGTTTTAGATGTATCAACTTCTGCATTCTTCCTGCTGTTTTTGGCTTGGTTCATAGAAACTCCTTTATTTCATTGAGCTAGAAATAAGAAAGCCCCTACCGGACGAATCCAGTAAGGGCTCTTACAATTCAATAATATAAATTCGTTTTGCTGCTTGTTACGCCTAGGGATTTTTCCTGCCTTTTTCCGGTACTGTTC
>NZ_JAWOTK010000046.1:0-11611 GCF_033338855.1 Vibrio sp. Vb0937
AACGTCCTTTTAAGTCGTTTAGCTGCATCAATCTATCATTATTTGTGTAGTGATATTCCATTAATTCACCTAACGCCGCATTAAGTGGTGAGCAACGCAGACCACAATACTTAATGCATTGTGCCGTAAACACTTAAGCTGAAGCAAACCAAAAGTGCCGAACGTTGGGAATCCGTCTTAAATGCTTTGTTAGGTATTTTATGCGACAATACAACAATATAGCTAACAGAGGAAACCCACTTGTCTCCATTAGCAAAACGTAAATCGATGATGCTTTTCAGTAGCTGGCTAAGGTGCTGTGCATCAGTACTGCCGAAAACCTTTTCTGAATCAGTAAAAAGTTTTTTCCTATTAGGAATTTCAACTTTGCTTACATTTCATGCTCTTGGTATAAACCCTACGTTGGATAAGACCCAGAGTGCTTTAATAGACATGACTAGCCTAATTGTTATTACGCTGTCGTATTTATTGTTGCACTTCTTTTTGCTTTCACCAGTAAAGGCTTACAAACAGTATCGCCAACTTGGTTTTTGGGACGGTAATACCTTTCATTATCATAAGGAAGTGAGAGTATATACAGGAGTCATTCACCCTAACGGGCAAAAATTGCTTGAAGTTACTTTCCCTCCTGAATGTAAAGATATGTTTGTTTCCACTAATACGGTAATTTCTGGTGCACATCAGAGAGTCAAGGTGGGTTTCACTTGCATGCAAGACTCTAAAGGTCACTGGCTGATTCCAATGACGCAAGGTATCTCAAGATCTTCTATTAGATTGGATAAACGTACACAATACTTAGTCACCGAATCGATGCCAGGTACTATCCCAACACGTGTAAAAGTTTACTTGGAATCTTGGACTTTGTGAAAATACCTAACGCCCTGCTAAGGGGTGAGCAACGCAATACCGATGCCGCTGCATACCACCTTAATCACTAAAATCAACGCATAGTAAAAATGCCACGCGTTGCGAATCCCTCTTGAGCAGTTTGTTAGGCATTTACCTGAGTGAGCCTCGACCACTCTTGCTTTGTACCCACTGCAAACAAACTACCTATTAACAAACAGATACCTGAACTTACCAACCAAAAAGTTAATGAATTATCTGGAAAGCTTGGCATTAGTGCTGGAAATGAAAATGCTCTCAGGAGAAAAACACTTGTTGTCACTACTAAAATGGAACGTGTAAATGGAAGTTTCTTTATTACGCCCGCCCCCGCTAAGGCAAAAGTGCCCCAGAAACACAAAATTGCTGCTATTGTAAGCGTGGCCAATGTAAGGTACCAAAGTCCTTGCTCCGCCATTTGTGCCATCGTTTCCCCAGCCCCGAATATTCGATACCAGTCAGCACCAAACACAATACATCCCAAATGAGCTAATGCTGCCAAAAAGCAACACGCTGAAGATGCTATGAGACATTTGTTCTCTTGACGATTCATTCATCCTCCTTGATGCCTAACGCCCAATTAAGGTGTGAAGCACGCGACCACCGTACTCAAATTGACTACCGTAAACACTGAACTAAACCCAAACCAAAAATGCCAAGCGTGCTGAATCACTCTTAAATTGTTTGTTATGGCGCTGAACTCAACGTTAGTTCTTGTATGTCTATTAGGTCGACTTCCCTACCCAGTATTCGCTTGTACTCAACGAGACGATGAACTGGAATCACTGGTAATTCGATACCTTGATAGAGTTTTACCACTGACTCTGAAAAGTAGATTTTAAGCTCATGCCAAGAACCATCGAGAGCTGATTGTATCTTCGTGTTTTGAGATAAGCCGATTTCAATTTTTTGATTTTGGTAAACCAGCTGGAAATACTCTAGATCCCAACCGTACTCAGTGTAATGAGTTAACGGTTTAGATATGAACTTCGATACGCGAGCTAAGACCTTGTTTGCGTCAGAATTGCGAATATAAAGATCGATATCAGCAATTTCACGACTTCCACCATGAATAGTTGCCGCTAACCCACCAACAATTTGGTATTCAACACCCTCAGCCTCCAAGAGATCTTTGAGCCATTTCAGGGCCACTTTCACTTTATCACTCATCTAGTCCCCTTAGCTGGACTTTGCCCTGCGCCATAACGCCCGCTTAAGTGGTGAGCAACGCTACCACGACACTAAATTATTGCACCCTAAACACAAAAGCCAAATTAAACCAAACCGCCGAGCGTTGCGAATCCGTCTTAAAGCGTTTGTTATGTGCGTTCATCCCAATAATGAGCCTGCAGTTTTAGCCACAAAGATTTCAAAGTTGCATGCTCAAATATGTCAGTTCTACCAGTTACTTCAAAGCCAAGAATATTTTCGGTTTTCCATAGTTCTTTCCGAGTTGCATTCCAATGCTGAGTCGTTTGTGAATGCTTTTTAGCTACTGGGTAACGACCTTCCCACAGGACAAAGTCGGATAATAATCTTAATTGAGTGGTTTCCTTTCTCGACAACTGTACACCAGCCGACTTAGCAACTTCTTGTAAGTCATGCTTAACTTGCGAGAACTCTGCATTTATTTCGATGCAAATAGCTTTTAAGATAACTTCAAAAGATAAGCCCATAAGCATTAAATAAGGATGCTCACACCCGATATTTATTGAATAATCACCTTTTAATTCGAGTGATTCAATAAATCTCTTATCCTCACGACTCTGCCGAGCTTCTGCTATTAAAGACGCAGAAGCATAGAGACCTACGGATTTTTGATACCAAAAGCTGGAATTCTCATTGTGGAACTGAAATGCTGCCTCCGACTTATTCACTGAAATTCCTTATTTCCTCAAAGCACATAACGCCGCATTAAGGTGTGAGCGACGCTTGGCTATACTTGAGCGAAGCGAAACTGCCAAGCGTTGCGAATCACTCTTAAATGCTTTGTTATGTTTCTTGTTCTATCAATTTTTTTAAAACGTGAAGCGTAACTGAATTGTCAAGAGTACGCCGATTAGGATGCTCAATTCTTAAAGCCTTAACGGCCGAAAATCCGGGTAGTGCTACATGAGAAAGTAAGTTATTGGTTTTATCTGCTAACGATCCACAACTTAAGCTTAACTGAGGTGTAAATATTACATCATCGCCAAAATGATGCTTTATATAACAGTCTCTACTTTCACCAGTAGTAAACAGCACTATGTCTGGCTTCAATATTTCAAATTCTTCTAGAAAGATATTGAAATGGCTTCTCTCTAAGTCGGTTATAGAAGAGCTAGGCTTACCTCTCCCATCATTCCCAATTTTGGAAATATTATTCCAAACAAAAGCTACTTCCTTATGTTTCAAGTGTTCCACAAGGTTAGTTTCGAAGTATTTGAAGTTTTTCATATTCCAGAATGCGCGCTTCCCCATGCCATTCCCCCCGGAATTACGCTGAGAAAAATATTTATGGTAGCAGTCCATAAGCTCTTCAACGCACAGATCACTGCTCCCCAAACGCCCGTGCCAACCATCAGTTTCTTGACCAACTATCATCACCCGAACATCGGCATCAATATATGATTGCTCTACTTTAACTAACAATGGGTTCGCAGCATTAATAGCCTTAGTTTTAGCTGTTTCAACGAGCTCTTCCCACTTCGAATCATACAGAGCTTTTAATTTATAATTCAAATTCTTGCCTAAATTTTAATTAGAAACATAACGCTCTGTTAAGGGGTGAGCAACGCAATACCAAAGCTGCCGCATACCACCTTAATCACTTAAACCAACGCATAATAAAAATGCCTCGCGTTGCGAATCCCTCTTGAACAGCTTGTTAAATGGCAGCCCCAACAGCTAACTTTGCACCGGCAGCCAACATCGTTACTACTGTTGAAATTGCCCCTTGCTTAGACACTTCGGATGCCGCTGAAACAAGTTTTGAGCCTATCGACTCCTGAAGCGAGTTTGGAACCATATTCATTAGTTCAAGAGTTTTCGGAGTTAGTGTAACACTGTAAAACGAACCATCTGATTGAGCCTCAACCCAAATATAACCGGCTTGTTCTAACCAATTTGCTGTTGACTCCACCATTTCTGTCGATTCATAAATGAAATTAGCGACCTCTTCAGTGTTGCCTGCATCTATTTCGTAGTAGTTCGCTAACTTCTCAGCAATATTATGTGTAGAAATGTCTATTCGATGAGGGAAGTTCTCGTAACAAAGCCCAGCAATTTCTGCAACTGTAAGGTTGAACATATCGATATTTCTCATTATTTACCTCTACCATTTAACGCCTTGTTAAGGTGTGAGGCACGCAATACCGAAGCTTCCGCATACCACCTTAACCACTAAAACCAACGCATAGTAAAAATGCCACGCGTGCCGAATCACTCTTGAACAATTTGTTATGTAGCCGACTTTCAGGGTAGTGCTTTCTGTCCAATTTGGATTTTGGGCGCAATACCAGCTTTGCGATACAAAGCTAGAGCAGATTCATTGAAAGAATATACTTCTAACCACAGCTCTTCTCCGCCGTTAGAAATAGCCCTTTCCTCAAATGCCTCTATTAGCGCCCGTCCAACCCCCTGACTCCTAAAGCATGAATCCACAACAATCTGTTCAACGCTTGCGATCTTTCGCTGTTTGAGTGTCCAAGACTTACGAACCCATAGCTCACCAAAAACAAAACCTACTAACTGCCCATTACTTTCGGCTACCAGAAAAATCGAGCTTTCACTTTTGATTATCTTGTGTAGGTCTATTTTTTGTTCAATTTCTTCCGGTGATAAAAAGTCATCAGGTAAATTTGCTTGATGATACTCATTAAGCTGAAACTGTAGTTTCTTGATAACACTGATATCTTCAATGCGAGCTTGCCGAATATTTAACATATATAAATCCTTTTAACTTACCGTCCTCTCGCGGCTACATAACGCCCTGTTAAGGGGTGAGCAACGCAATACAGAAGCCTCCGCATACCACCTTAAGCACTAAATTCAACGCATAGTGAAAATGCCACGCGTTGTGAATCCCTCTTGAACAGTTTGTTATACGATGCCTCACACCAAGCGCTGAAACTGACCGTTTTTAGCTTTGAAACCTAGCTTATTAAACAAAGCTTGAGACCGAAAGTTACCCTCATCAATATCTGCATACAATCTTTCAATGCCCAAAGATTTAGCATGAGAAAATAATAAACTAAGAGCTTCCGACATATACCCTTGTCGCCAGTACGATGAATTTAGTAAGCATCCGACCTCACAGGAATCACCGTTATCACTAAAGCTATGTAAGCCGCAGGTTCCAATAACTTTGTTTGTCGCTTGATCCATAATCGCCCATTCCAACGATTCACCTGATTTCTCCAGCCGGACGACGCTTTCTAGCATCTGAACTATCATATCTTTCGATGTAAAAACTGGGTCTGAGGCAAATTCCATTGTTTGAATATCACCATAAATTTCAAACAAATCATCAGAATCATTCGTTTGAATTGACCTCAAAACAATTCTACTTCCGTGTAAATCAGGCTTCATTTCTCTCCTTAATCGTATAACGCCGCATTAAGGTGTGAGCAACGCTACCACGAAACCCGACCAAACCACCGTAAACACAAAACCCAACGATGACATAAAAATGCCAAGCGTTGGGAATCACTCTTAAATGCTTTGTTAGATTTTTAAAACATCTTCTGCTGAACAGGTTTCGCTCTTAATTGATGGTTATACTGAGCTTCGGTTAAACTCAAAAAGCTTTCAGGTGAGGAAAGAGCTTTATCCAATAAATTATGGTGCATCAAACTAACATACAAAGCCACTGAATAGGCTTGACAGTTAATTGACTTTTTAGGGTTAAACTCTATATCGCTAAACGCTTGATATTTTATAACTCTCTTTGCTAGGTCGTCATTTTGAACAAGGGCATTTATGTACAACCAATCATAGAAATATGTTCTCGGTGTGTTTGGAAAAACTGTACCAAAAAACTCGAAATGAGTTAAGTTTCCTGAACTTTTAGTCCTTTCATCTTTCTTTGCGGCTAAAGAGTCCAACCCAAAGAGATCTCTATAAGGTCCTCCATTTTCAAAGACTTTGCTACCTTGAAATGCAGTCTCGACTGTAAATCTTTGCTGTTTTACTTTCGTTGTAATACAGAGGTTAAATGCACTAAGAGCAACCCCTAGTTCGTCCAATGATTTACTAGATACTTCCAATACATCATCAAGACCATGAGTTTTAGCGACCGTGTGGAGCTCATTTATAGACTTTTGCTTCTGAGATACAGATACTCCGGGGTGCCATTTGAAATCCATCATTTTTTCAACGACGCCTATATCACCGTCCAGCATAGGACAGAATATCGGTCTAAGAGCCATTATTGCCACCTTCTTCGATATGTTCTTGTTGCATAAACGTACTTATTCGGTTCATTGATAGCAACTTTAATATCACCTGTAAATTCAGCTATATTTTTCTTAACCTGCCTACTCGACACGATCACACCAAAAATCTTGTGAGCTGGAATGTGTTTCTTTACTAACACTTCAGCTTGTACATCAGTTGGGTCATACCCTAATAATGACTGTTCTTCTCTTGAAGGAAGCCAATTAACTTCATCGTACATTCCTTTGAAGGATGATACCTTACTCAAGGTATCATCGTCTAAATGGCTTATTAAGCCATCCGCCGCATTGTGCTTACAAAACAAGCAATCTAATTCCCACAATACGCTTGGATCTAAGCCTAAAACACACCAGTCTTGATCAGACTCACGATATTTAAAAAACATTTTATCGTTAGGGTGTGCTATTGAGAGTGAAATGGTATCTGCACGACCATCGTATCGTCCTTGGTCATTAGTAATTACATTTTCATAATCCTCATCCACTTTTTTGCGAGATTCTAGCCCCCACTTTAAAATGCTCTCCAAATTTGAGATATGAGTAAAATGTAATAAATATGGGATTTTTAACTCTTGTGCAAATTTTTTGATTTCTTCTTTATTTTTCAATTTGATACCTCACAACTCAAATAAAAATCTAACGCCTTGTTAAGGGGTGAGCAACGCAATACAGAAGCCGCCGCATACCACCTTAAACACTAAAACCAACGCATAGTAAAAATGCCACGCGTTGCGAATCCCTCTTGAACAATTTGTTATGAGACTTTTTTTCGCAGTAGATCCTTTCTGTGTTTTTGATACTGCCTACTTTTAATAAACCAATCAGTGCCTGCGATAAATACCGCGCCAATGACAGTAACCAAGTAAAGCCGGTACGAAATAAAAGGCGACAAGTTCAAGTAAAAATCGTTATGAACAAATGCAGTACCAAATACAAATGGTACACAAAAAGCTACTCCATGATTAAGGGAGTGCCTGAGAAAGCCTCCCTTTTGAATCTTGAGCCACTGAACCTGTTTTTTCCGTTCCATCTATTCCACTCTATTCTGCATTTTTTATGGTGGCTCATAACGCCGCGTTAAGTGGTGAACAACGCCAACCACCAAACCTAAACCATTGCACCTTAAACGCTTAACCTGACTGGAATTGAAATCGCCAAGCGTTGTGAATCCGTCTTAAACGCCTTGTTAGGCGAAGTTTTCCACCAGTGTTCAAGTTGTCTTGAAAGCAGATTAACCGAAACCCTATAAGCAACCAAACACCCACTGATTTTTTGTGATTCAAGAACCATAAAAGCCACTATGTTTCAGCAGAAGTTTCGACAACCACGAAATACAGACTTTCAGCGATAAAGTTGCTTTTGAGGAAGCGAAACGGAAAGATACGAACTTGGAGCGAGAACGAAAACCTCGATTAACTTGCCCTTTCCACACTTTGAGCCAGTAAAATTCACCACCAATCGACTATGAAAACCAATGAGGCAACTCTCGAACATTGGCATGTTTTACGGCAGAAGAAATTCAAGAATTTGAGCCGACAATGTTTAATTGCCGACTTAGAAAAACGAATGCTCAAAGAGAACTAAGAAGATGAGAGCAAAGAACTTTCCTGCCCGTCGCCTAACGCCCTGTTAAGGGGTGAGCAATGCAATACCGATGCTTCCGCATACCGCCTTAAACACCAAACGCAACGCATAGTGAAAATGCCACGCGTTGCGAATCCCTCTTGAACAGATTGTTAGGCATTCGCCTCATGGTGTGTAGACAGTTTATTAAGCAGCTCATGCTTGACTGCTGAAAGCTCAAATATGGTGTCAGTATAACGACCATTCTCATTAATGCCTTTTAGGGCAGTAATTAGCTCACTTAGGTTAAAATCCAGTTCTTTTAGATTGACTGCATGCTCTGGCGTTAAAAATGGTAGGCAACGTTTCATTAGAACTTCCAAGCCACGCTTCAGGTTTAATTCATCGTGCGCCTCTATGCATGAAAATATGGCGCTAAAGCTACTATCCGTAGCATTCTTAAAGCTTTTATTTTTAATTTGAAAGTTAGCTTGAAGATGAAATAAACCAGCAGACAGAACATGCAACCTTTTATCGTTCTCAGAGCTAGCTGAGTCAAACTTCGAACAGATCTCTTGAGTAATATATTTCATAAGCTCAGCTTGAGCGTCTAGTACCTTTTGCTCAATATGTTTTTGTAGCAACTCAGACTCTAATTTCACTTTTCGATTATGGTAAAAAGTAAACAAGATCGGAATCAAAACACCGACGAATGCAACCAAACCAAGTGTAATTGTCATTAGTTGAGAGAAAGATGTCGCATAGAATCCGTTCACTTTCTCTAGTAATTCAATTGAAAATTTATCCAAGTTTCCTCCTGATGCCTAACGCCGCATTAAGGTGTGAGCAACGCTACCACGAAACCCAACCAGACCACCGTAAACACTAAACCCGACGATGGAATGAAAAATGCCAAGCGTTGGGAATCACTCTTAAATGCTTTGTTATGTGCTATAAGTAATAGATTGCACACAAACCATACAGAAAGTTAGCCATGGCACTTAGTTCAAATTCATTAATTCATTTTACAAATACGAAGAAAGCACTCCTTGGAATATTAACATCAGGATTTAGAGTAAGCTATTGTAAAGAAACTGTTTTCTTGAATAATCAAGAGTATGTAATGTACGTGCCAATGGTAAGCTTTTGCGACATTCCATTATCGCAAATTAAAGATCATGTCAAAAAGTATGGTAAATACGGTATAGGATTAACAAAAACTTGGGCTGAACAAGCAAAGCTCAATCCAGTACTGTATATAGAAAAGCAATCTAATATTGGTCAGTGTTTAGACCTAGCTTACGACAAGTTTGTACATGAAATTGAAGGTGATATCGACCATTTACCAAAAGCAAATCGCTGTTTCTACGATATTTTCAGATACATCAAGAACTATGAGGCCGATTTAATTCGAAAGAACACTGTTTATGAAAACTATAGATTTTATGATGAGAGAGAGTGGAGGTTTGTGCCTGATACTTGTGCAGATTGTCTAATGGTTATGGGAGAAGAAATTTTTAATAGTTCAGAAAATGATCCTTTGCGATCAAAAGCAATGCAAAAAATTAAAAACCAAGTATTAAAATTTGATATCAGCCATATCAAGTACCTGATTGTCAAAGACGAATCAGACATTAAAACTCTTGTTCACCATCTCAAACAAACAAACGGAAACATTCCTTACGACGATATGGATAAACTACTAACGCGAGTTCTTACAGCTGAGCAGATACACACGGACTTGTAAATTGAGATAGCACATAACGCCGCATTAAGGTGTGAGCAGCGCTTGGCTATACTTGAGCGAAGCGAAAGCGCCAAGCGTTGCGAATCACTCTTAAATGCTTTGTTAGGGCGGTGCTAAATAGTGCACCTTTCCCATGCTTCTAGTACGCGATTGTATTCTTTATTTAATCCAGCAACACCCTGTACACTCTTAGCTGGGACAGTTGGAGGTGTGCCTAATATTGATTCATTCCAATCAACCCAATTTACGCCAGATGAAATAGTTTGAGCGTAGTTAAATGCATTTGGTGACTGTAATTGATAACTTTCATTTGCATCAAGATTAACTTGGCAAATTCCTCGAACGGTCGTTCCTTCGATACCAACAACAAGATCACCCTTTTTCATTGAGAAAAGAGACCACATTACCTTAGATGCATGACCTTCTTCACCATAAGCCAACTTGTTTAAGGCATTAACTGTTCCTAGGAACTCATTTTTATAGTTGTTAGTAACTAACGGTAACAACAAAGACAAATCGCCAAGTTTCGGCCAACCTTGAGCTACAACTTTTCGATATTTAAGCTCTTCATAAGACGTGTAATCTCGATCAATTGCCAACCACCAAATATTCATGTCATTAACCTTTATCTTTGTAAGCCCTAACGCCCTGCTAAGGGGTGAGCAACGCAATACCAAAGCCGCCGCAAACCACCTTAATCACTTAAACCAACGCATAGTAAAAATGCCACGCGTTGCGAATCCCTCTTGAGCAGTTTGTTAGTCGCGAGGCACCGAGCGACAATTTTAAGCCGAACTAAACTTTGCGAACAACAAACTTTATGTGCTTTGATGCATTTAAGTCAGGCGTAGTCTCAAAGCGGCTATTCAACGAAACCACTTAGAAAAAACAGCGCCGCAGAAAACGGACTGACAACACCAAAAAGCGTTTTTTGGAAAGCCAATCTCACAGTGCGGACTTTCAACAAAGTCACTGAAACCACGTGAAACTTACGACACCAGAGAAAACGTCATTTCAGCGAGTAAATCGACTTTTGTACCAACAAATTCACCGAGCGGAGTTGCAACCAAAAACAGACTCTCAATTGCACTGCTCTGTCAGCACCAAAGAACAAAACAAGCGCTAGGACACTTGCAAAACTTTGGACTTAGAACAGCAGAAACTGAGTGTTGACCATCGACAATGAATCTGTGTACCAAACAAACAGCTGCCAAATTTTGAGCTCAGAAACATGATTTTGATTGCTAGCTTTTTCTGGCGACTAACGCCTTGTTAAGGTGTGAGGCACGCAATACCGAAGCCTCCGCATAGCACCTTAACCACAAAAACTAACGCATAGTAAAAATGCCACGCGTGCTGAATCACTCTTGAACAATTTGTTATGTAGCCGACTTTCAGGCTAGCGCTTTCTGTCCAAGTTGGATTTTGGGCGCAATACCAACTTTGCGATACAAAGCTAGAGCTGATTCATTGAAAGAGTATACTTCTAACCACAGCTCTTCCCCGCCGTTAGAAATAGCCCTTTCCTCAAATGCCTCTATTAGCGCCAGTCCAATGCCTTGGTCTCTAAAACATGAATCCACTACTATTTGTTCAATGCTTGCGATTTTTCGCTGTTTGAGTGTCCAAGACTTACGGACCCATAGCTCACCAAAAACCAAACCTACTAACTGCCCATTGATTTCGGCTACTAGAAAAATTGACCTTTCACTTTCGATTATCTTGTGTAGGTCTATTTTTTGTTCAATTTCTTCCGGTGATAAAAAGTCGTCAGGTAAATTTGCTTGATGATACTCATTAAGCTGAAACTGTAGTTTCTTGATAACACTGATATCTTCAATGCAAGCTTGGCGGATATTTAACATATATAAATCCTTTTAACTTACCGCCCTCTCGCGGCTACATAACGCCGCATTAAGGTGTGAGCAGCGCTACCACGAAACTTAACCATACCACCGTAAACACAAAACCCAACGATGGC
>NZ_JAWOTK010000047.1:0-10243 GCF_033338855.1 Vibrio sp. Vb0937
ACCTTTTACTTAAACTCGCCGCTAGTCTAGGTAGACCAGTTTTGATGTAAAGACACAATCTACGAAAGTTGGATCTCGCTAGCGATTCGAAACATTTTGTAACCCTCAGCCTACGTAATAATAAAGCCGATGAGCCTGAATGATGCCACTAAACATTGGGGCCAAGCTTTGCTCATCAGCCGAACCCATCAAATCACACGACACAATAACCAGCGCTTTCTAAAACTATTTAACTGAAAAACAGATAAGTGCTCCAGGTAAGCCGCCATTTCACAAACTGACGATTAAACCACCAGGATGTATGTAATGCAGGCAACAAGAATAAATAACAGACACAAAATAGAAAATAGTCTTAGTAGCGCTCTAAGAGAGGAGGAACTACTGATGATTAGGGGTAAAAACTAAGAAAACTGACCTTAATTCAGTAAAAAAAAACATCAGACAAGAAAAGTAAGTCAATGATAAATAAAATCATAATTTCAATAACAGATAAAAGTGCGGACTTCATAAACCATAAAATCACAAAACACTTTTGAAGCCCAGATTTTCTCATAAGGTAAGAAAATCTCACTCCATGCTTTCGATTTGACGATGTAACCTCATAGCACATTTTTTAATTTTCTCAATTTTTGAGAAATACAGACAAAATAAAGACCCAACATACCATTCGAAACAAAAAACAATTACAAAGCCAACCCCACAAACCATTTAACACTATAAAATCAAACACTTAAAATCCAAAAGGATAAAAATAAAACAATGTGAACACTTTAAATACAGGACAAAAAACATAGTTTCATTAGTCAGAATCACGTAAAACCAGACAAGTTAAGTGTGGTTTTTGAAAAGATTAACGAGCATATGTTGATCAAACCCCAAAAACAGTGCTATATTAAATTCATCGAGTTCATCAAAGATTAAGGGGTAGTGTTATGATTTCATCTTCTCAAAAACAAGGGCTGGTTATGATTGCAGTGGTTGTGGGTTTAATGACACTGCCAATGATGTACTAACCCAATGATTTAAAATAAAAAAGGACGCAAATGCGTCCTTTTTTATTTATCTGTATAGCTCTACTGAATGTGCTTAGACAAAATATCCCAGTGCATATAGTAGAAACCAAGAGCGGCCAGCGTAATCAACGTCATTAGCAAAATTGCTGTACGCCAAATAAAGCGAGAGCTTCTTGGTGTCAGCTCTTTTTCACAAGCATCACATGCCGCCATAAAGCCTTTACGATCATCCAGCTTGTAATCGTCTTCGTGCACCACTTTATTACGCACTGTCGCGATGAATCGAAGCTTTGCTATCACGTCATGCGGTAAACGTTCTTCACAACTATTAATAAGTTGGTGCAACCCTTTCCCTTCTGCATGGTACTGAGTACGCAAAAGTTTTTCGATCGTTCGGGTACGCATGACTACTTTTTCAATATCTGACATCGTAACCCTCCTTACCAGACCCTTCCTATGTTCATTATTTTTATTCTTCTATAAATTTAGAGCTTTTTCGAGCCGTTAAGTGCAATTTTACTTTCAATTTGTGCCCTTGAGCGCATATAGCCAGACAAGTGAAAGCTGCTTAGTTCAGCTTTAGTGACGTAGCTTGCAGATGAAGCAACGATTTCATCGTGCATCATTAAGATAAATCGTGAAGTGCGCCGAATAATCTCCATATCCCTTTCATTAGATTATGAATAAGTTACCTCAACTCATCGTTTCGTCAGCGAGTTCTGTAGAATGGGACCCGATAAAACATTGGAGGTTAATATGCCAATCTCACTTATTGTCGCCCTATTCGCCCTTATTGCCTTGGGCGCGTGGGTGTTTTTCCGTTTTTATAGTAAGCACTATGTGGGCGAAGACGCTCCAGAGCAAAGCGCGCAGGTAACGGTTTTAGATAAACAAGCGATAGACATACCAAACGCACCACCAGGTCAAGACGATCAAGAGTATTGGATTTACGTTCAACGTGGTTCTATCGGTCCAAAGCGTGAATTCCAAATTGGAGTGCATTACTACCATGCACTCAACCCTGGAGATAAGGGAACACTGACCTATCGCGGCAACAAGTTCCTTCACTTCGCTATCAAACGTTAAGGCAGTAACCAACGAGTCTTGGCAGAACGAGAAAAGAGATAGCTCATCACCAAGGCTCCAGCTCCACTTAGAACGATCCAGACTGGAATCACCCACGCAGGATGTCCTGTGTACAAACCGAACTCTTTCATCGGCCATAAGAAAATAGGGTGAAGTAAGTAAATCCCTAAGCTGTGCTGACTGATCACACTGACCACTTTTTGTACTTTTGGTGATAAGCCTTCACCAAAGTAACGCCCGATCATAAAAATCATCGAAGCCGCTAGAATCACATTCAGCGTTTTATAAGAGAGCCAGCGCCCAACCGTATACTTCTCCGCCTCTAAGCTATTTGTCACAACCATCGTAAAGGTCACTGCCAACGCCACGAGTCCTAGCCCAACAAATAAGGTCACCATAGAGCGATTCAAAGGTACCTTTTGAAATAAAACATACCCCAGTGGAAGGTAACCCATATAAAGCCACATCTGATTACTCCAAGGGCCATCAATCTTGAACAAGAACAGTGTGCTGGTGAAAAGCCAAAATGCGAGATAGGTATACAAGACGTTGTCATCCACGTTGCGTACCATCCATTGAAACAGCGGAATCACAAAATACAGTGGTATAAAGTAATAGAAAAAGCCGAGATGGTAATACGTTGCGTGGAAAGGGCTATTGCTTAATACCTCTTTTACGGTTTCAAAATCAAAGCCTTGAGAAGTCCAACCTGAAAGGTATGCATAAAACATCGACCAAATAAGAAATGGAACTAAAACTTTGCCCAAACGCCTTTTGATATAATACTTACCGTCAAATGGTCGAGTGTCACTGAGCATTAGCGCTCCGGTGATCAAAATAAAAACTGGCACTGCCCAGCGGGTTACGCTATTCACGCCTACCGCTGTCAGCCATTGGTCAAATGGAATCACTCCTAACTCATTTCGATACGGTGCCAAGACGTGAATGGCGATCACTGCTACCGCTGCGAAACAGCGCAATAAATCAAAAAACAGAACCCTTTCTCTCATACCTTTCCCTACTTTGAGTCGCTTATCGTTTATAGCATAGGGTAAATCTCAACCAGTGAAATGGTTAACAATCTGTTTTTGCTTATTTTTAACTCAACAATGACCTACAACGGGGATTTCATCACCACTCTAATCACTTAACGAGAACCAAAAACCAAGCATCAGTATTCACTCTCGATGCCAAACCGACACAATCTGATTACAGCAAACGGCGCATAAGAAACAAAAATGGCTCCGATTTGGAGCCATTTATACCATCTACAGATAGCGATACTGGGGATAGTTACGCAGTAGCAACATCAGCTTTTGGCAACTTAATTGAAATCAGCGTCGTCAGTGCCAAGAAAGCAAAAGAAACCCATAAGCACGCTGCAAGACCAGCCTCTTGGTAGATCCAACCCGATAATACCGTGCCAATCAAACGTCCCACCGCATTGGCCATGTAGTAAAAACCAACATCCAACGAGACGCCATCGCCTTTAGCGTAGCTCACTATCAAGTACGAGTGCAGCGAAGAGTTAATGGCAAACACAGCGCCAAAAATCATCAAACCTACCACAATCACCAATTCAGGCTGCCAACCGATTTGCACACCATAAGCAATACCAGCCGTAATTAACGCTAGGACTCCTGCCCACACCAATGCTGCACTACCATCAGGCACACGACCTTGCGCTTTGCCAGTAATACGCGGCGCAAAGCCTTGCACAAACCCATAAGCAATGACCCACGCAGCGAGAAAGCTACCAACCCACAAGTGATCCCAGCCAAACACGCTACCAAGATAAATAGGCAGAGCAACGACAAACCACACATCACGAGCACCAAACAAGAACATGCGAGCTGCGGATAAAATGTTTATCGATTCAGACTTGGAGAATATTTGGCGAAACTTAGGTTTACTCTTTGCTTTACCCATGTCCGCTTCTAGCCAGATCATGCTGCAAATAAACACTAATGTAAGTACACCCGCCATAATAAACATCGAGTTTTGAAAACCCACCCAAGACAGCAGCAAGCCACCAACAAAAAAGCCCGCTCCTTTGAGTGCATTCTTCGAGCCAGTCAAAATCGCTACCCATTTGTAGAGCGCACCTTGCTGCTCGTCTGGTACTAGCGTTTTAATCGCGCTCTTAGCACTCATTTTGTTCAGATCTTTGGCAATCCCCGACAGAGCTTGCGCTGCCATCACCCAAGCAATGGTCAGCCATGCATTTGGTACTGCGAGCATCAGCAACGCAAACACTTGCATCGCTAAACCAATGTTCATGGTTTTATTTAGGCCTAACCTTGCGCCCAACCAACCACCAACCAGGTTTGTCACCACACCAAAAAATTCATAGAAAAGAAACAGTGAGGCAATAGCTAACGTGGAATAACCTAAGTCATGAAAATAGAGCACCACCAGCATACGCAGTGCGCCATCGGTCACCGTAAAGTTCCAATAGTTAAACGTCACTAACATGTACTGACGAATACTTTTGCTTAATTGAGAAATCATATTGACCTCATATGTACAGCGATAGAAGCATTTAGATCATCATGTTCTAAATACTTCCTAACCTGTACAGCAACATTGACCAATACAATGTTGCTGTGATTTTCAAAAAATGCCCCAACATCAATAAAAAGCAAAATACACCTTAAAAACAATGCATTAGTTAATATTAATGGCTTTTTTTGTAAACAGTCGTATCCTGAAGAAGCTCGAATTTAGCTTTTGGATCATAATGAACCAAAAGCTATTTAAGCTGATCAAGCGTCTTGAGCCACGCGTTCGATGTACTCAACTTGCACAGGTTTTGTAAATGCACCAGGGCGCAATGCCTGCACTTCTCGCACGATATCTTCTAACTGCCATTCCTTTTCTAGGAGTAGGTGAGCAGCGAACAAACCTGTGCGCCCCGAACCACCCATGCAATGCATCGCAACTTTGCCACCTTGAGCAAGAATCGCGTGCAGTTCCGGACTGGCTTGTTGCCACTTCGTCGCAAATTCTTCATTTGGTGCGCAGTCGTCTTCAATCTCGATCTGGAACCATTTCATACCCAGTTGCTGAGTGGCTTCACCCAATGCAGAGACATTCTTCGCAGCTAATTCACTATCATCTAATGCAGTAACGACCGCTTGAACACCCTGCTCTTTCAACTGTTCTAACGACGCATGCAAATCGACACCTTTCGTTCCTGGGCACGGTGTTAAGATTAAAGCACCGGAGTCCAAATCTAATTGCCATGTAGGATGAGACATTGTGACCCCCTTTTAAGCCAAACCAACGTTACGAACCAGCTCTGCTGTGCGCGTTGCATAACCCATTTCGTTATCGTACCAAGCGTAAATCTTAACCATACGAGAACCCACAACCATGGTTGATTGCGCATCAACGATGGTTGAACGTTGGTCGCCTTTATAATCGATAGAAACTAAAGGACGCTCTTCGAAGCCAAGGATGCCTTTCAAATCACCTTCAGATGCTTCTTTTAACAGTGCGTTCACTTCTTCTGCCGTGGTATCACGCTTCACATCAAAAATGATGTCTGTTAACGATGCGTTTGCTAGAGGTACGCGAACCGCATGACCATTAATTTTGTCTTTTAATTCTGGGAAAATTTCGACAATCGCCTTCGCGCTACCCGTCGTAGTTGGGATAAGGCTCATGCCGCATGCTCTTGCACGGCGTAGATCTTTGTGTGGCGCATCCAAAATAGTTTGCGTATTCGTCAGGTCGTGAATGGTCGTAAAAGAAGATTGTTCGATACCCAGTTTCTCATGAATGACTTTAACCACAGGTGCGATACAGTTAGTCGTACACGAAGCTGCTGTCACGATACGATGTTTTTCAGGGTCGAAAATATGGTCGTTCACGCCCACCACAATGTTCGCAATACCTTCTTCTTTCACAGGTGCGCTTACCACGACACGTTTCACGCCTTGCTCTAGGTATTTGTTTAGGAATGATGTTTTGCGATGTACGCCTGTCGCTTCAATCACAACATCACAATCAGACCAGTTCACCGCATCGATATCGCGTTGTTGAGTCGTGGCAACACGCTTGCCGTTGATGACGAGCTCACTGCCTTCGACCTGAACTCCATGATGCCAACGACCTTGCACTGAATCGAATTCTAATAAGTGACCAAGCGTAGCTGCGTCACCTGCGACATCGTTGATTAACACAAACTCCAATTCTGGCCAATCAAATGCCGCTCGCAGCGCTAAGCGACCAATTCGGCCAAAGCCATTAATTCCTACTTTAATTGTCATAGTTTTACCCTCTAATCTTCTACCTTGAATCTCTATTCGCTGTTAACAGCAAGCCTCACGACTTTTATCGTGTAAGCGTGTGATGTCGTCTTGGTATTCCTGCTTCAAACAGTTTGATGCCACTAAGTCTTCAATTAACTTTCGCATCCAACCTGGTAATTGCTGTGATAACTCGTAATACACCCATTGCCCTTGGCGTTTATCCACCAAGATGCCACTGGATCGTAACTGAGCAAGATGACGAGAAACTTTCGGCTGGCTCTCTTGCAGAGCAAACGCCAAATCACCAACGCAAGTTTCACCTTCACGGGCCACGAGCATTAAACAACGTACGCGTGTTTCATCGGATAACAGCTTAAAAAACTGATGTGGAAGCATAATGAACATACCTATATATGGATATGCGTATATGTTTATTTAATTAAGGTATATCGTCAAGAGGAAACCGTCCATCGTCATAAAAGTTTCACATCTAACGAACAGCTTGATTGTAAAGAGAGAGATTCAAAGAGATAAAAGATAAGACAAGAAATTATGCAGTCGCGATGCTTTGACTCCAGCGAACCGCTTCACCTAAGGAGAGCTTCACTTCCTCTAAAGGCAACCCCAATTGCATCGTGATTTTTTCAACCCCTGACCAATCGGCACGCTCGTAGCACTCTTCAAGGGAAATAAGTGCGCCATAAACCCCTTTGCGATGTAATAGCGCTTGTTGTACTGAATGACTAAGCGGTAACTGCCTAACTAAAGATTCCACCGAAAGATCCAGCAACGCATCTAGAATCGACAGCAAACCAACCATGAAACCTTGTTCGTTGAGATGAGAGAATGGCTGATAGCGCGACATCAATTGGCAAAATTGAGCTCGTTGCAATGAAAGGTGATACAGCTCTCGAGGCTTGTTACTGGAGATATACGATGCCACAACCAAAGAGACAAACTGCTTAAGGTTATCCTGGCCAAGATAAATCAATGCCTGACGAAAAGAGCTGATTTCGACAGCCAAATTCGGCGCTTGCGTATTTACAAAACGCAATAATTTATATGACAACGCGACATCTTGCGTAATGATGGACTCGATACGAGTAAAGTCAGGCTCAGGAGCACAAACTTCACGAAACAGTTGCAATGCCAACACTTGCTCAGGACTGACGTATTTAGTCTGCGAGACGAGTGGCTTGCTAAAAAAATAACCTTGGAAAAATTTAAAGCCAGCCGCTTTCGCTTGCTCAAACTCTTCTGCGGTTTCAACACGTTCTGCTAAAAAGTGGTATTTGACGCGTTTGGCAAGGTGTGTTTTGACCAGTTCACAGGCCTTTTCGAGCCCCATCGCCATAATGTCGAGCTTCACAATATGCACATATGGCAAAAAACGACGCCATTCTGGTGTTAGGGTGAAGTCATCCAAAGCGATCAAGTAACCTTCTCGATAAAACTCACGAATCGCATCAAGAAGCTCATCCGTAGGTTGGCACGTTTCCAACACTTCGATGACAATTTTGTTTTTCGGCAAACTGCGCGGCAAACGTCGCACCAAGCTTTGATGAGGAAAGTTAATAAAGCATCTTGAAGAGGCAATCACTGGGTTAGTACCCAGTGATAGAAAGTTTTCGACGATCAGTCGGTATGTCGCTCGATTTGAATCAATATGTGAAGGGTATGCGTTACTCTCCCCGTCTCGAAACAACAATTCATAACCCAGCGTCTGTCTTTTTCGGTTAAAGATCGGCTGGCGAGCGACATACGTTGTATTCATGCTAAAGAAGGACCTATAAATGGCTTATGACTTTGCAGCTGCTAATAATGCACCACAACCCATGAACATTGAACCGAATACTTTGTTTATTTTTCCCATGATTTTATCGGAGCGAATAAAGCGTCCCATTTGTGCTGCCAAGCTCGTGTAACCCAACATTACACACGCATCAATCACGACCGTAGTGACGCCAAGCACCAACAGTTGCGTGATTTGGTCTTTTGCCGGGTCAATAAACTGCGGGAACAACGCCACCAGAAAAACAATCGATTTAGGGTTGGTGAGGTTAATTAACACTGCCTTGTACAACAGCGCCGTGCCTGACATCTCGTTGTGGTTTTCAGCTGCGACTAAGCTTGATGTGTCGCGCCATTTCTGAATCCCCAACCAAACCAGATAAGCGGCACCAACCCATTTAATGACAGAAAATGCGGTTGCTGACTGCGCGACAAGCGCACCAATACCCGCCCCCACCAGCGCGATGTGGATAACTAAACCAATTTGTAAGCCAATAATGGCACCCAGTGATTTACGGGTACCGTAACTCAAACCATTACTGATTGAGTTCACCGTGCCAGAGCCCGGAGCCAAACTAAAAACGATTGCTGTTACTACATAAGCTAACCAGACATGGGTATCCATTGCATTTCCTCACTAATTCTTCGATGATACATCGCGTAAACAACGTATCTTCAGGTAATCAACTAATGGCGACTAACCATTCACCTTTGACTTATACTCAAGAGACATTATTTGAGCAAGCAATTGGTGGTCCGATCGCAGCACTTTGGCAAACTCGCCAAGAGGGCTTTGTTAAAGGGACTGAGAAAAAGAACATTTACTGGTGCAAGCTAACCAACCCAGAGCATAAAAAAGCCGTGCTCATCGTAAATGGACGCATTGAGTCTTCCTGGAAATACCAAGAGCTGTTTTACGATCTCTACCGCCAAGGTTTCGATGTCTATTCCTTTGACCACCGCGGTCAAGGTTTATCAGATCGTTTATTATCTGACTCAGATATGGGTCACGTCTATGACTTTACTGATTATATTGATGATATGGACATCGTCGTAAAAAAACACGACCTTAGCGAATATCAACAATGCTTCATCATCGCGCACTCTATGGGCGGCGCGATCGCCACACGTTACCTGCAAACTCACCCAGAACACCCTTTTACTGGTTTGATTCTAAGTGCGCCCATGTTTGGCATTAACCTGCCATGGTACCTATCACCAATAGCGATTCCGGTCACACAAATTATGTCAGCGGTATCGACTTTGCCACGCTATGCACCAGGACATCAGGCCTACTTCCCTAAGCCCTTTGAAGATAACCCACTTAGCCAAAGTTACGGCCGCTACCAATGGTTCCGAAACCTATATACGGAAAAACCGGAACTGCAAGTCGGTGGGCCAAGCACTCGCTGGGTTTGGCAAGGGCTCATGGCCGCTAAGCAGTGCTTTTTATTAACTCGCCAAGTCAAAATACCAGTAATCCTAATCCAAGCAGGAAACGATCGGATTGTTAGCAACCTCGCGCAAAAGCGTTTTATTGATAAATTGCGGAAAACCAACCCGCACGCGGAGCTGCTTTCCATCGAAGGCGCACAGCATGAAATCTTGTTCGAGACCGACAAGTATCGTAATCAAGCGCTCGATGCGATTTTCCGCTTTATGAATGACCCTAAATCGCCATCAAACGAACAAGCACAATAAGAACTCTAGGCGACCATTTCACGACTAAGATTAAAGAGGAAATGTCTACACATCGATTTACCCTCTTTTTCATCCTCATTTTGGCGTACACTGCTTGAACTTGGCTACTTTGACACAGTGTTTAACCGCATAGTGCTACGGGCCCAAGTTCCCCCGCATTCGGAGCAGTACGATCTAGTCAGTCTGCTGTACTCCGTTTGCAATTCACCTGTTCCACACTATCCAAACCGTTTACGAGGACTTCATGAGCACATCGCTACCTTGCAAAGAGATCACCAAAATCGTTGCCTCTGATCTGGATGGCACGTTACTCGCACCAAACCATCAGCTCAGTGCTTACTCAAAAGAGACGCTAAAAGCGCTGCATGAAAAGGGTTATACCTTTGTCTTTGCAAC
>NZ_JAWOTK010000048.1:0-9797 GCF_033338855.1 Vibrio sp. Vb0937
CATCTGCAGTAGAAAACCCCAAATCTAGCATTTTAACTGTTTCCATATCCCTTCCTAGCCCAGAGAACATAACGCCCTGTTAAGGTGTGAGCAACGCAATACCGAAGCTCCCGCATACCACCTTAAACACTAAACACAACGCATAGTGAAAATGCCACGCGTTGCGAATCACTCTTAAACAGTTTGTTATGCTACTGCTAACATTGAACCCATTTACGCTTACTGCCTTTAGAACGCTGTATTTTATTTGCTTTAGAAAGCTCATTAATTGCTTTAGAAAAGTCTGATTTTGACAGCCCTAAATGCTTTTGTAAGCTAGGGTCTAGAGGCCTAGGAGACTTTAACGCAGAATATACTCTGTCTTGAGGTGTTTTTTTAGGGGGTGTTGCTTTATGCAGGTTAACAACTGTTTCGTCCTTAGTTCGGACCGCCCTGCAAGTTGCACCTATTTGGTCACATTGAAACTCAAAAGCCGCTATTAAACTTTCGTCATTAGTATAGAGTTCAAAGTTAACCGAACCAAACTGCTTCTTTTCCAACGATGACAAAACTCTAGAAAGATAAGCGATTATGTAAAAGTCAGCTTGGTTTGAAGCTGTAGGATAGTCAGATAAGCATAGGAACAAAGACTTTTCACAAACTAGTTTTACGGCTTCAGATTTCGAGAAAACAAAAACTTTATCAACTACTGTAGCTTTAACTTTCTCTAACTCTTTTAAACCAATATTCTCCGCGTCTACAAAGATCATTTTCATATCATTCTGCCCTTTTCGCCCAACCAGAACAACTTTATACAAGGCACACCCAAATATCAATCAAGTAGCATAACGCTGCATTAAGGTGCGAACAACGCTAATCACCTAACCTAAACCATTGCACCTTAAACATTAAAACCAAGTTTAAACCGAGATCGCCAAGCGTTGTGAGTCACTCTTAAATGCTTTGTTATGTTTTACCACAAACTACTGATTTACTTGAGAAAGAGCTGATATTTCTAACTATTTTTCTGAAGCAAACCACAAGGCTTAAACCAACTTGGCCGCCAAAGGCGACCAACTAAAAACGAGTCATTCCACTTCCCAGCCCAATGAGGCAACCCGACCGAGTAACAACAAGTACCCTTGCTTTCCAACCAAAGCGCAAGACAATGGCAAATTGCCGAGGCAACTGCCAACCTGAAATGCTGATTGGCTAAGAATCCAAAAGTGACTTCAAGCCAGTTACACCAACAGCCAACCGCCACGACCTGACAATGAAGCAACCCACGAACATTGGCATGTTTTACGGGCTGAGTGGTTCAAGAACTTAGGCCGACAATACTGATTTGCTGAGTCTACTAGGGACGGATTGCCAGAGGGACAAAGAACTAAAGCCTAAGACCTTTAAGCCTTTGAATTTCAATTAAACATAACGCCCTGTTAAGGTGTGAGCAACGCAACACCGATGCTTCCGCATACCACCTTAACCACAAAACCTAACGCATAGTAAAAATGCCACGCGTTGCGAATCACTCTTAAACAGTTTGTTAGGGCAATTTGAACTCCTTGCGCTTTTGAGATATTTTTTTCGAAAGCTCTAAGATGCCTATTTTGTCTCGCAAAGCATCAATTACAATACGAGCCGTAATTGCTCCTAAATAAACGCCAGAAACGATGCCTGTGATTAAAGGTGATAAGTTGAATATTTCTTCGGAACCCAATGCTTTAACATATGCCAAGTAGAGCATGATGATAGCTGGAACAATACCGAGTTTATCAACAATTCCAACAAGGAAACCTACCCTCGATTCTAAATACCTGATGCGCCCCTCAAAGAGGACCTTAACGCAATCTATGCTGTCATCACCGAAGGTCGAAATTTCTTCCGCGACTATATAGTCCGACCGATATCTTTCATTTATATCTTTTAAAGTTTCTTTTGTTGCACCCACAAAGAAGCGAACTGTAGAAATGAATGAGGACAATGAATACAGTACAAGAAATGCAAAAAAAGCAAATAACGATATGTAAGAAGTGGTAGCGTCACCTAATAGAGCTGCAATCAAAGCAATAGCTAAAGATACAACGCCCGCCAGAAATGAGAGTGCTTCCATTTTATTGGCAACAAAAAAGTTTTTAACATCGTTTAGTGCACTCTCTTTCGATATAAAGCATTCAATGATCGCACCAATATCATCACTGTTCAAAATATACTCCTATTGCCCTAACGCCCAATTAAGGGGTGAGCAACGCTACCACCCAACCTAAAGCATTGTGCCATAAGCACTAAACTTGAAGTAGAAGCAAAAATGCCAAGCGTTGGGAATCCCTCTTAAATTGTTTGTTAGGCACCTGTTTCAGCACTAGAGAAAAGTTCTAAAAATGTAGTTTGACCACTTTTTTCACATTCATACTTTTCTTTAGCAATGAGAGCATTTGTTTTAATTACATCTTTATCGAGAGTAGCTAAATGAGCTTCTAACTTTTCAATTGTTGTCACTGTATCTTTCACTTGTTTCAGTGTTGGCTCCATTCTTCCATGTGCAGCCATGTTTCTTATACGTCTTATTTCAATCAAGTCGTCGATAAGCTCAGCTGGAATAACTAACCCCATAGACTCATACGTGCCACGAGTCAGCTCTATCGTTGAAACACGTCTACGGCGATAGTTTAGACCTACCTCTTCAATGAATAGATCTAACTCCTTTTCAAAATATGTCCACGCAGCTAGCAGAGCACCAAGCGGGTGTAATTTTGCTAAGTCTTTTAGCTTATCCAATTCTTGGTCATTTGTAGGCTCGTTCATTCGGAAAGCAATCAAGTCAGATTCATCAGTAAACTGCTTAATGATTTCGTCGTACTCTTGGTCATAGTGCAATTTGAGAACTTCTTTGAAAAAGGTCTGAGCAATATTCATATAAAATATGCTCGTCAATTCATTAGGGGAGCCGAAACGATGCTGTAGAGCATTACGTTCATCAACTAAGAGTTCAATTTTGTTCAACAAAGGTAATTCAACATTATGTTTCTCTAAAGATGACAAACACCCTTGAATTGTTATTGTCTCTTTAGGGTTTTTATAGATCGAATCGCCAGCATCTAGAACCAAGTCTTTAAGTATTAGCTCAACAGCATTCGCAAGATGCAATATCAGTAGTTTTCGATCTAGTTCCTTTTTTCCGTTGTAATGGGTAATTGAGTGTCCAATCAATTCCATCGCACTTTGAAAAAGTGGTGATTCTATAGCCATACATCTCTCTTAATTTTGTTCTATTTGGTGCCTAACGCCGCGTTAAGGGGTGAACAACGCCACCACCTGACCTAAACCATTGTGCCATAATCACAAAAGCTAAACTTTGAACCAAAACTGCCAAGCGTTGAGAATCCCTCTTGAACGCTTTGTTATGTGCGTGCTAAACGGTAGCGCCTTACAGTGCCCTCGTTTTCACTTGTGTAGTTGCCAAGATACTCACCGCCACAGTTTTCGATAACCTTTTGGGACGCTGGATTGTCAACTGAACAAGTAACAATAACTGAATCAGTGACAATATGGTCTCGCACCCAAGCGAGGAGAAATGAAGCTACACCTTTACCGCGAGCTGACGGTCTAGTTTCGTAGCCTACATGCCCAATGACATTTTCTACGTTGGCATTAGTACCTTTACGAACTCGAATAGCGCCTAAGATTTCAGAGTCAGATACGCAATAATAAGTTGTGCTGGGCAAATAACCGTTTGGTAACTCAGAAGTTGCCTTAGAACGTTCAACCAAACCTGATAAATAAGCTTCAGGATCTTGTTCAACGCCGGAATATTTAGGGATACCCGACTCCAAACATTCTTTCGCGTAACTTGCTAATATTGGAGCTAAATCTGGACTCGCTTCTACTACTTCCATGTCAATTTTCCTCAAAAGCACATAACGCCCAATTAAGGGGTGAACAACGCCACCTCCCAAACCTAAAGCATTGTGCCATAAACACTAAATTTGAAGTAGAAGCAAAAATGCCAAGCGTTGTGAATCCCTCTTAAATTGCTTGTTATGTTCGTACTTACAGCGCTACGACGGCCTCAATTTCTATCTGTAAATCCGCGTGAATTAGCTTGGATACTTCTACCAGTGAGCATGCTGGTAAATTGCCGTCATAGAAATTGAAAAGTAGCTCTCGGATGCTGCCTAACATTGACATGTCACGAACAAAAATTGTCAGTTTCACCAGATCGCTTTTTAAGCGTTTCTCTAACCTAAGGACTTCTGAGATTTGCTCCAAGATCTCTTTAGTTTGCTCTGTCAGACCAGAGGTTTGAGCTTCTGTTCCATAAGCTGTAAGCCCTGATATATAAAGCGTTTTATTGTGCTTTGTTGCATGGACATAAGGCCCTGCGATTTGAGGTAAGCTTTCGTAAGTAATCCGTTCAACCACTTGATTTCTCCCTAGAACATAACGCCTTGCTAAGGTGTGAGTAACGCAATACAAAAGCTACCGCACGGCGCCTTAATCACATAAGCCACCGCATAGTAAAAATGCCACGCGTTACGAATCACTCTTAAGCAATTTGTTAGTACATGCGCGACTTCTATTTATGCGCTCCAAGATATTGAAAAGTAGCATGATATGAAAGGCTTTGAACACTGAAGTGAGACGGGCAGCTACAAAACTTAAACTCGATTAAGAGACGAGAGTTGGCTAGAAGAAAAATGCACTAAACTGCCCTACTTTCACTTGCTTCAAATTAGGAAAGGATTCGATCCTCGGACTTCGACGGCAACACCAAAGAAAGACAATTCTGACGTAGCAAAAAACCACGAAAGAGAAGAAGCACCAAAGAAATAGGGTAAGAGTTAGAAACCGTAAACGGTGAAATCAAAGCAAACACTCCGCATATAGTGCCACCGGAAAGAACATGAAAGGCACTAACTGAAAGGTGTAAAGACGATCGCAAAAACAGATAAACACCAAAACTTATGACCTTTGATGTCAAACCCGTACTAACGCCGCATTAAGGTGTGAGCGACGCTTGGCTATACTTGAGCGAAGCGAAACTGCCAAGCGTTGCGAATCACTCTTAAATGCTTTGTTATGCGTTTATTTACGGTGCTTGTCAGCTAGTTTTAACGCTTCTATCAGCGCGCTACCACCCGCACCAATAGGTGTGACAAGGTATTCATAAGCTATCGGTTTGTCGAAAGTCTCTGACTCGAATTTGTTCATATACAAACGTAACAACTTTAATGCTTCTTCGACATATTCTCGCGAAAACCCTGAGAGCGGTTCCTTCGCTTGACCTAAGCTATGTATTAAATCGGCATGCGCAATACGCTTATTTCTCAGTAACCTAAATTTTCCACAAGCCAATTTCAGAGTATCAAAATCAGAACTAAGCTCTTGTGCTAACAGAGTGTTTTTTTGGTCATTAGCGCAAACAACAAGTTGCTTTAAACTCAAGTTGTCATTTGAGCCCTGTCTATTGGGGTCAGTAAGCTTAGAAAAAGTAAGCGCTACATGGTCAAGCATTAAGAAGTCTACGAAATAAAAGAAACTTGCTCCATTTTCATTCAGTAGCTTGGTAACATCTTCACCTTGCGCATAAACCTCTCGATAGACTGTCCATCGATAATGAAGTTCTGTCACCTCTCGTGACAATACTTTGTAAATCTCTTCCATGTGCACCTCAAAACTATCATGAACGCATAACGCTGCGTTAAGGGGTGAATGCCGCATAAACCAAGCTTCCGCAGCCCACTTTCACCACCAAAACTCACCGCAAACCAAAAATGCCACGCGGCATGAATCCCTCTTGAACGCCTTGTTATGTAGCTAGTCAGCGCCACCAAAATCAAGAAAGTTTACTCCACCGGAACTATCTAAAGTCGTGTTCGTAACACTACATTTAGGTGCTGAATTTACCTCTGCATATAACAGGTAGCTTTCAAAAGAAGGAACTTCCGACACGTTAAATAAGATCTCTCCAACAGACTTTTGAAACTCTAACAAGTCGCCTAAGTCTTCTTGTAACTCGATAGCCAACTCTTTGCTGTAAGGCAACAACATGCCATAAGAAACTGACTTATAGAACTGGTCATCACTGCGCTTAATCTCACTCAATGCCCAACTAATTTCCTGAAACGAATAGACGAGCTTTTTCCCAAACTTAGCACACAGTTTAGGAGCTACATCTTTAGCGACTGACTGAACATAAGACTTTTTATTCAAAAAGTTAAGCACACCGTATCTCCTTGCTACATAACGCCGCATTAAGGTGTGAGCAGCGCTTGGCTATACTTGAGCGAAGCGAAAACGCCAAGCGTTGCGAATCACTCTTAAATGCTTTGTTAGGGCACTATTCTCAAAGATGGCCACCTTACTAGCCAGCCCTTTGAATTTACACGATTTTCAAACGTTTCTCGTGACCTTTTAGGGTTATGTGTGACGCAGTAACCAAATAAGGATTCGTACCCAAAAGCTGCAATACATTCATAGCTATCAGGTGTGACTTGTCGAATGGCAACAGCTGTCTCTTGCTCTGGCCAATAGCTCATAGCATCAAGGGAGTTTTTGTAAGGTAAATCGCCATTCCGAGTATGCATGAGTGCTTGGTTACGAACTTGCCAGTTAACTTCCGGCATTAACTGCTTGAGCTGAGATTCATGGTGTAAATATGCTTTAGGGTCGTCCTCATCTGGAGCAAAGTAAATAACATCCGCGTCGTTCAATGGTGTTGCTACATCAAAGCCATGCAGCGCATCCCAAACAAGATTACGAACGAAACCAGCTGCAATATAGCATTGGGGCAAGCCCAATTTAGAGACGCACTCTAAGGCTTTAACTCTAACAGGGTCTTGTTTGATTAATTCTACGATTCTGTCCATTTCCACCCTGCGCCCTAACGCCCTGTTAAGGGGTGAGCAACGCAATACAAAAGCCGCTGCATACCACCTTAATCACTTAAACCAACGCATAGTGAAAATGCCACGCGTTGCGAATCCCTCTTGAACAGTTTGTTAGTGTTCTTTTGACCGAAAGCCACGGATGATCCAACCAATAGACCAACCTAGAACGTAAATAAGTATTGAAACTGCAAACCACCACATTGCTATCGTGGTAAAGTGGCCCTTTTGCCTATACGGGAGTTCATCTACTTGAAGTTGAAACTTCTCGTTTATTTCTTTAACTGCGCTAGAGAAAACACGCTGAGGTGATGAAGGATTAATCTCCACTTTGTTTAACCACGCAATAATTTCCGCATCAGTTTTATTTTCAAACAAATTCACCTGAATTGAATAACCAGTAACCTCTCGGCTCTCTTCGTCTGATATTTTCTCCGCTATCACATCTGATGCACTTCTGATCCACTCTTTTTCAATCGTAGAAATTTGTGGTCTAGTCTCAAAGGCAACATAGGAAGCAGTGAAACCTGAAGTGATAACTACAACTAACCAAATCCTTTGCCAGCCTCCCAATTTCATAATTACTCCTTGAATACTAACGCCGCGTTAAGGGGTGCAGGCACGCAATACAAAAGCTACCGCACAGTGCCTTAATCACTGAACCAAACGCAAACTGAAAATGCCACGCGTGCCAAATCCCACTTAAACGCTTTGTTATGCTTAAGCTTCAATAGGTTACGTTTTTCTGGAAACAAGATTAACTCGACTTTGATTCACAAACAAAAGCCAAAAGCTAGAAAACTGAAATGACTCATAGTTTTTAAAAATCAGACTTTGAAATTTGGCTGCTAAAACTCAAAAACCTAAGATCAAATTGCTGATTGAGCCAGCCACCCTAACCTCACCCTTACGCGAAAACTGATTGAGGCAACTCTCCGAATTTCCAGCGCCAAAGAATAAGTGTCCGGAAAACAGCGCCCACTGAAGCCAACTTGCCGACAAGCACAAAACCAAAAAGCTGAGGGAACAAAGAAAAACCATAACCAACTGATTTTACTTGATTAAGCATAACGCCTTGCTAAGGTGTGAGTAGCGCAACACAAAAGCTAACGCACAGCACCTTAATCACCAAAAGCCACCGCAAAGTAAAAATGCCACGCGTTACGAATCACTCTTAAGCAACTTGTTAGCATTGTCCCAAAGTTTAAGCTCAACACTTTTGACATACTCATTGTCGTAAATCGTTAATAGCTCTTCTGCATATTTGATACTATGGGTGTCTGTCACTCTATAATATGCAACTCTGACCAGCATTCCACAAAATGCTGCCGAGACAAAACAGACAATCACGTTTGCCACACCGAATGTCGTTTTGAAAGGTTCTCCATCTAAAACTAGATAGAGTGATAACATACCTAATGCAACTGCTGGTAATGCTGCGATCATGTATAGTGCAAAATTTCGGAATGGTCTTACTACATACTCTTTCATTCGTTTTTTGGGGTCACGATACTTATAAACGAATGTAAATTTTTCACCATCACAATCCAAATATGTATGACTATCTTTATAAAGCTCGACTGCTTTTGTAGTTTTTGATGCTGATAGCAATAAACAAATATCCTCGAAGCTAGCAGAATATTTAAAAACAGAGCAAAACTGCTGCTCTACCATCAACTTCATAGCAGGGTTATTTGGCTCTCCGAAGCTTTGATGCAAAAGCTCTAAGTGTTTAACTTTAAAATGCTTATTAGACGAAATTAGCTCATGAAGAAACTTAATTAAGGGTAAAGTACTGACAGCAAGTGCAACTAAAGCACTCAGAGTCACCCAATCTTCATTGAAAAAGGACATTCTCTATCTCCAGAAATGCTAACGCCGCATTAAGGTGTGAGCGACGCTTGGCTATACTTGAGCGAAGCGAAACTGCCAAGCGTTGCGAATCACTCTTAAATGCTTTGTTAGGTGTGGTCTAAATTAGTACTTTTTGAAGTGATCTAAGCTTCTACCACCTTCACCTGATATGTTCAAAATACGGCAAACAACTTCAAAATATTTAGGTTCTATTCCTTCGATTTCTTTGTACTCACCATGATCGTTAAGTGAGCGAATTGTCGGGAAGTGCCCCCACAAGCTATTGTTCGTTATGTAATCATTTACTTGTGTGTGTTTTGAGAACCCATTTGCCTTAAAGATATCTATGTATGCTTGAATTTCTGTACTTTCTGCTTGGCTTAAACTCATCCCTTTCAAGACGCGATGTGCTTGATGTTTTGTACTGTACTCTTTGTAAAGTAAATACTGTTTCTCGAATTTAGTACTACCTCCGGAGACTAACAATTGAAGTTGGTGCCAACTCAATTTTACTATATTAGTAATATGTATTGTTGACCGATGCCCCTTTCGATTTATCACCTGAACGATTTCATTTACCTTAAAGTTCGCAATTTGACGGTATAAGACAGGATCATATTCGAATTTTTTCTCAGCCGTTACCGCTGTAGTGAAAAGAGACTTATGTTTCTTAACCAATGAAACTTGAGGTTTTACAAGTCGAGCTATTACTCGTTCAGGTTTGGGTATTGGCTCAGGTTTAAGCGCCTCTTCAAGTGTTTTTCCAGTCTGTAGTTTTCCCAGTACCTTTTCTGCAGCTGCGCGACTAAATTCATGATGGATTAACTCATCATTTTGAAAAATGCCGTAATGCGTTCCAAGGCTATTATTGCTTATTCTATTAATTTTGAAACTCATTCTTTAACCTAACCTCTGAACACCTAACGCCTTGTTAAGGTGTGAGGCACGCAATACCGAAGGTTCCGTATGACACCTTAACCACTAAAGCTAACGCATAGTGAAATGCCACGCGTGCCGAATCACTCTTGAACAATTTGTTATACGAATTTTTTCAGTGCCAACACTTGCTGTTCAAAT
>NZ_JAWOTK010000049.1:0-9698 GCF_033338855.1 Vibrio sp. Vb0937
GCAGCTTAACCAAGAAGCTATAAATTACACTGGAAGCAATGTGAGCAATGTCGTGTCAAAAAGAATTCGTGCAAGTTCTCGGAAAAATGTTTCATCACTTCTCAACTTTCAGTTAATTAACTTCTGTTAATAAGTCACTCAACGTCCTTGTGAACTTTCCTCATTCCCTAAGACAGGTTTAATAATAATGATTCTCATTTCGTAGTCAACAGTTAAATGAGAAAAAATCTCATTTATTTTCACATTGCTTTAATGAAATGCACTCGAGATTCTCGAAGATTTACTTTTTCTTCAAACTTTTCAATTATATAGCCATTTCTCAATAACAAGCGAAGCATAGCCGGAAACTGGTTTCGAGATTTCACTTTTAATGTGTTGTAGCCTTGTTCTGCCACCCAATCCTCTTGAGCTTCCAAAAGCAGTTGTGCCACGCCTTCATTTCGAGCTTCAGGGACAACACCACCTAACCAGCTATAGAAAACACCATCCTCTAATTCGTAACCTATTTTGAAGCCGACAATCGTGCCATTTTTTTCTGCAACGAGGATTAAACTGTTTTTCTCTTCTAAACGTTGAGTCATGGAGTCTACCGTTTCTCCTTTCGAAAACTCGGTAACACGCGCCACAACTTGAAGTGCTTCTTCCAATGTGCCTTCACGAATCAGCATTGTCATTGTTCTCTTCTCCAAAATAAAAATACCCAAGCACCTTGGATTGTTACTGTTGTAATCCGCCTGAGGTTACTTGGGTATATACAGACGAACAACTCTTGTTGGTCTGGTATTTCTCACTGAGCGATAATTACTCTTCTGTCGCTTCCGGAGTACGATTTAGGTGTTGAGCAGTTTGTGCATTCTCTTCTGCCAACCACTCAGCAACGTCTTTCGCAAAGTACGTTAAGATGCCATCTGCACCTGCACGTTTGAAGCACAATAGTGATTCCATCACAATTTCACGCTCTTTGAGCCAGCCATTCATGATCGCCGCTTTATGCATCGCGTACTCGCCAGAGACTTGATAAGCAAATGTCGGTACTTGAAGTTCAGTTTTTACTCGGCGAACTACATCTAAGTATGGCATACCAGGTTTAACCATCACCATGTCCGCACCTTCGTTGATGTCTAGCGCCACTTCGTGAATCGCTTCATCAATGTTTGCTGGGTCCATTTGGTAGTTTTTCTTGTTGCCGCCTTTTAGATTTGAAGAAGAGCCAACCGCATCACGGAATGGTCCGTAGTAGTTCGATGCGTACTTAGCCGAGTAAGCCATGATTTGAGTATGAATGTAGCCCGCGTTTTCTAATGCTTCGCGGATCTTACCAATTCGGCCATCCATCATGTCTGAAGGCGCGACTACGTCAGCACCCGCTTCTGCATGAGACAAAGCCTGCTTAACCAATACTTCTGTGGTTTCATCATTCATTACGTAGCCATCTTCATCGATGATGCCGTCTTGGCCATGTGTCGTGAATGGGTCGAGTGCCACGTCTGTGATTACACCAATTTGAGGAATGTGTTCTTTAAGCGCTCGTACTGCTCGCTGAACCAAACCTTCTGGGTTGTAGGCTTCAGTAGCACATAAGCTTTTAGCGTCTTGGTTTACGACAGGGAAAAGCGCGATTGCTGGAACGCCTAGATTTGCAAGGTATTGTGCTTCTTCTAGCATTAAATCAATCGACAAACGCTCTACACCCGGCATGGACTCCACGCTCTCACGACGATCTTTACCCATAAGAATGAACATTGGGTAAATCAGATCATTAACAGAAAGTTGGTTCTCAGCCATCAAACGACGACTAAAATCGTGCTTACGTAAACGACGCATACGGCGTGCAGGGAATGGACCTTGAATTGATACAGACACCATTTTCTCCTTGTCTGGACGGTTATGATGATCAAATCATCTGGTGAACAAAATCATATCACTCTTGATGCATGTTGCGAGTGACAATCTGGAAAAAGGTAATGAAAAAAACTGAAAATGACCCAGCACTCACACTCAAGTATACTTCGAATACGAAACCAACTATGAAGCACAGAGAGTAACGATGATCGATACCCACGCGCACATCTATGCCAGCGAATTTGATAACGACCGCGATGAAGTAGTACAACGCGCCTTAACGCAAGGCATTAATAAAATCCTGTTGCCAAACATCGATCTGGACTCTATTGAGCCCATGCTACAAACCGAAGCGGCATATCCTGACGTGTGCCACTCAATGATGGGACTCCACCCTTGTTATGTGGACAGCAATGTTGAACAAACGTTGGAGATCATCCGCGGCTGGTTTGAGAAACACAAGTTTATTGCGGTGGGCGAAATCGGTATCGACCTGTATTGGGATAAAACCTATCGTGCTGAGCAAGAAATGGCGTTCGTAGCTCAACTTAACTGGGCAAAAGAGATGGACTTACCAGTCGTTATCCACACTCGTGATTCGATTGAAGAAACACTCACTTTGCTAAGACAAGAGCAAGATGGTCGTCTGCGTGGTGTATTCCACTGTTTTGGAGGCAGCTTAGAAGAAGCGCAAGCAATCAATGAGCTAGGCTTCCACTTAGGCTTGGGTGGCGTATCGACCTTTAAGAATGGCGGGATGGATAAAGTCATTCCACATTTGGATATGCAGTGGGTCATTTTAGAAACCGACTGTCCATATTTAGCGCCTGTGCCACACCGTGGTAAACGTAATGAACCAGCCTACACTTCTCTCGTTGCACAACGTGTTGCCGACTTGCGTGATGTCGACATCGCAACCATCGATGCCATAACGACTGAGAATGCCAAAAAGCTGTTTAATATTTAATTCACGAGAATTGAAAAAAGCGACGAAATCAACGTCGCTTTTTTATCACCTAAACTATTGAATGAACGATTCAACCCGTTGAAATAGTAGAACAATCCATACAAAATTATTGATAAACATAATAATTAACTAGCAACTCTACTTACTTCTCATATCGTCACTTTACTTCGTCCGCTTTGCAAAACTGTCGACAACTCGACACATTATTTTTCTATACTGATTTACGCCCATTAATTAGCACAAATGTAAAACAGCATGAATATGGAAGTTGAAGTGTGTACACATGGTGCTTACTTACAACGCGTACCGCGCAGTTTTTTTCAAAAGCTGCTGGGCATCAAGGAAGTATACGTATGCACAAAATGTGGTTACGTCATGAAAGTTAAGTAATTAGCCCAAGAAAAAACCAACCGCAAAAAAAGCGGCTCAATTGAGCCGCTTTTCACATCTAGATTAGCCTTATTCTTCGGTTTCCGCTTCTACTTCTTCGCTTCGACGAGTATAAAAACGCGCGAAGAACAAACCGACTTCAAACAGTAAACACATCGGAATAGCGAGTAAGGTTTGCGAGATCATGTCTGGTGGCGTTAACACCATACCTACGACAAACGCAGCCACTATAATATAAGGACGTTTCTGTCTTAAATCTTCTGGTGTAGTGGCCCCAGTCCAACACAACAAAATAATCGCAACAGGCACCTCAAATGCGATACCAAACGCCATAAATAGCGCCAGCACAAAGTCGAGATAACTCGAGATATCAGTTGCAAACTCTACTCCACCAAGAGAGATGGCGGTAAAGAAGCCAAACACCAATGGAAATACCACGAAGTAGGCAAATGCCACTCCACAGTAGAACAATAGCGAACTAGAAAACAGCAGTGGCATGATCAATCGACGTTCATGCTTGTACAAACCTGGCGCTACAAAGGCCCAAACTTGATACAAAATAAACGGCACCGCAATAAATACCGAAGCAATTAACGTCAGCTTAAGTGGCGTAAAAAAAGGTGACGCTACATCCGTAGCAATCATGGTCGCGCCTTCAGGTAGACGTTCTACTAAAGGTGCGGAAACAAACTCGTAAATGTGGTTAGAGAAATAAATTAGTCCGACAAACACGACCAACACTGCGAGGATTGAGCGCAGTAGTCGGTTGCGAAGCTCCAACAAATGACTAATTAAAGGTTGTGTCTGCTCGACGGTAGACATGGCAAACCTCTTATTAAAAACCAGATCAAAAAGGAGCTACCAATCACTAGTAGCTCCTCCTAATGAGACTATTCGGCTTTCTTATCTGCCGCTGTAACCTTGCTCTCTTGCGCTTTCACGGCCTCTTCGACTGCTGGCTCTGTTTTTACAGGCTCAGCCTCTGAATCGGTGTTCTTTGCGTAAGGACGATTTACAGATTGCGCTGCCTTCTTCAACTCTTCAACTGAAGATTTCAACTCAGGGGACAAATCATCCATCCCCATTTGTTCTGCTTTGCGCAAGTTTTCTTGCAGCTCTTGGACTTTCAGCTCGTGTGACAATTCGTCTTTGACGCTATTTGCCATACTCTTAGCGGCACCGATAAAGCGAGACACGCTGCGAATAGCATGAGGCAAACGCTCCGGCCCAAGAACGACCAGACCAACAACAGATATTAATACCAGTTCCCAAAAACCGATATCAAACACGTTTTACGCCTGCTCTTTGTCTTTTTTCGTTTCAGGAGCAGCTTCTTTTTTCTGCTGCTCTTCTAGACTTTTTGGTTCGAAGTCTGCGTCTTTGTCATTTTTCGCAGGTTCATCTTCGCTCATCGCTTTTTTGAAGCCCTTAACGGCACCACCCAGATCGCCACCGATACCGCGTAGTTTCTTTGTTCCGAATAGCAATACAACAATTACAGCAATGATTAGAAGTTGCCAAACACTGATACCACCCATTCTCTTTACCTCGGGTCTTTAAACAAACAAAAATATTTCAAGAGTTTAACGTCTATTGACGATAAGCTCGCCAACTAAGCAGCCAAAATGTGACACCTGCGATACCGCAGGCCAACGAAAGCTGCTCAAAAGCATCGTTCACCAATATTGCCGAGCATACGACTAAAGTCGCGCCAACGCCAAACAAAAACTTTCCTGTCGCCTGCTGGCGCTTGCTCTGGCGATACCCTTGATAAAGCTGATCCATACGTTGATTCATCGCTTTACCTTGTTTCAGGCTATCGTAAAGTAGCTCTGGCAGTTCAGGTAATTTCTCTGCCCAAAATGGTGCGCGGTCTTTAATCGCATTCACTAGAGCTTGCGGCCCAACTTGATTCATCATCCATTCCTCCAGGAATGGTTTTGCGGTCTCCCACAAATCAAGTTGAGGATATAGCTGCCTACCAAGCCCTTCCACGTACAACAGCGTTTTTTGCAACAGTACAAGCTGTGGCTGAACCTCCATATTGAATCGACGTGCCGTGTTGAACAAATTCAACAACACATGACCAAAGGAGATTTCGCACAATGGCTTAGCAAAAATAGGCTCACACACAATGCGAATCGCGAACTCAAACTCATCGACATTGGTATCCGCAGGCACCCACCCTGAATCCACATGTAACTCCGCCACTCGGCGGTAGTCACGATTGAAAAACGCCAGGAAGTTTTCCGCCAGATAACGCTTGTCTTCGCTATTAAGTGTACCAACGATTCCGCAATCTATCCCTATCCACATTGGGTTCTCTAGATGTTCGGGTTTGACGAACACATTACCCGGATGCATATCGGCATGGAAAAAGCTGTCTCGGAACACCTGAGTGAAGAACACACTCACACCGCGTTCCGCGAGCAATTTCATATTGGTGCCATTTGCTTTCAAGCCTTCAATATCAGAGACTTGAATGCCATATATTCGCTCAGAAACCATGACAGTTTCATTACTGAAGTCGGGAAAAACTTCAGGAACATACAATTCTTCGCTGCCCTCAAAGTTGCGGCGCAACTGAATGGCATTCGCCGCCTCACGTCGCAAGTCGAGTTCATCAAGCAGGGTTTTCTCGTACTCACGCACGACTTCAACTGGTTTTAAACGACGTGCTTCAGGCATCGCTCCGGCGACTATACGCGCCATTCGGTGCATCAGTTTTAGATCTGAATCAATGACTGGGCGAATATCTGGGCGGATAACCTTTAATACCACTTCTTGGTTAGTGTCTTTTATGCGCGCAGTATGTACCTGAGCAATCGACGCAGACGCCAGTGGTTTGATATCAAACTCGGTAAACCATTTTTCTAACGGACCACCTAATGCTTGCTCCATCTGCTTTTTTGCCAACTCGCCATCAAAAGGAGCGACTTGGTCTTGAAGTAAAGCTAGGGGATCAGCGATATGCGGAGGAAATAAGTCACGGCGCGTCGACATCATCTGACCGAACTTAATCCAAACCGGCCCCAGCTCTTGCAGTGCTAAACGCAGACGTTCACCGAGTGGTTTTTCTGGGTGCTTGTTCTTAATCCAAAACAAGCTTTTGCGCAGTAAAAGCGGAGCTTTGGTCAGTTGGTGATCGGGAAGCAGCTCATCTAAGCCGTATTCCAGTTGTACTTTGGCTATGTGGTATAAGCGCTTTAGTTCTGCTGGCGTCATGGTTTCTCCAATGCAGGCTTATCTGCATCCAGCTTATTCAGCAAAGCCGTTAAACGAGCTTCAATGCGAGAAGCCTGGCTGCGAACCTCATCAACTTGGTCGCAGAAATAGGCCACTTCTAACGGAGCGGGAGCCAGTTTCCATTCTTCAGTCACTACTTGCGCAAGATGACGCTGGTGTTTTTCTGCTTGAGACGCAAGAAAGTTGCCGATGTTTTTTGAACCTTGCACAAAGGTATGTGCGGCGACATCGCCAGTCACGCGAGACAACCACTCTTCAACATCTGGTTTGCAATCCACCATCAACTGAGAGAATTTCTGCGCCAATTGAATATCGCCTTCGAGTTCAAGTTTATCTTGTTTAATAAGACGAGTGATGTTGGCCTGATCGCGCAGCTCTGGTAACACACTCAAGTTGAGCGATAGATAGCAGTTAGGCTGCCCTTCGTAATGACCAAGCACATCAATTTGCTGACTAAAAACGAATGTCAGTGTTTTATTGATCTCTTTCAGGTGAACTTGAATAACTTGACCTTTTAGACGCGCTAAACGACGGCCCAATGCAGGGTCGTCTTTGATCAGTGTATTCAGTGACGTTTCAATCACAGCGGTGATAAGTGGTTCAAATGGCATGCCGTTAACCCTTAGAATTTATAACCGCGATGCAAAGCCACAATACCACCAGTTAAGTTGTAGTATTTGGTGTTTTCAAAACCTGCTTCTTGCATCATGCCTTCCAGCGTTTCTTGGTCTGGATGCATACGGATTGACTCCGCTAGGTAGCGGTAACTCTCTGAGTCATTCGCAACTAGCTCACCGATTCTCGGCAACAAGTGGAATGAATATGCATCGTATACTTTAGATAACGGCTCTAGCACTGGTTTTGAAAATTCCAACACCAATAGGCGGCCGCCTGGCTTCAGTACGCGGAACATTGAACGAAGCGCTTTGTCTTTGTCAGTCACATTACGCAAACAAAAACTGATGGTGATGACATCAAAATAATCATCTGGGAACGGCAGTTCTTCTGCGTTGGCTTGAACGTAATGCACGTTACCCACAATACCGTTGTCACGCAGTTTATCGCGACCAACGTTAAGCATTGAGTTATTGATATCGGCAAGGATGACATGGCCTTCATCGCCAACAATGCGCGAGAATTTCGCCGTCAAATCACCCGTACCACCACCTAGGTCAAGAATACGTTGGCCAGGGCGAGCGCCACTACAATCGATTGTGAAGCGCTTCCAAAGGCGGTGAATACCACCAGACATCAGGTCATTCATGATGTCGTATTTTGTTGCCACGGAGTGGAATACTTCGGCAACCTTAGTCACTTTTTCGTCTTTTGCCACTGTAGAGAAACCAAAGTGAGTGGTTTCATTCTCTAACGCTGTATTGGATTGCAAACTTGTGTCCGTCATTCTAATTCCTCTTAGGCAGCGCTTTCCTCTACGGGGCGTTTGTTGACAAATAAAATCGCCCACTGCACTGCGGGCGATTAGTTTACTTTATCCTCAGCCGGATGTCTTTCTACTAACGGGTCATTTTCTGAAAATGCATCACTCTGCGCTAACTGCGCGAGGTCGGAAGAAATCGGTCGTTTAATTTCAACTCCCAAGTGTTTAAAGCTTTCGGCTTGGCGAATCACATTTCCGCGCCCTGTGGCAAGCTTGTTCATCGCACCTTGATAGCTTTGATTCGCCTTATCCAGCGCACCGCCGAGCCCCTCCATGTCGTCTACAAACAATCGCAATTTGTCGTAGAGTTTTGTCGCACGCTGCGCAATCATTTTGGCGTTTTCATTTTGGCGTTCATTGCGCCATAGATTATCAATGGTGCGCAGTGCCACCAGCAACGTTGTTGGGCTCACCAAAATGATGTTTTGCTCCATCGCGTCTTTAATCAAGCTCGGATCGGCTTGAATCGCGACTTGGAACGCCGGCTCAACCGGAATAAACATCAGTACATAGTCCAAACTCTGAATACCTTTGAGTTTGTGGTAGTCCTTCATGCTTAACCCTTTGATATGTGCACGTAGAGCAGCTAAGTGCGCATTCAAAGCCTGATCGCGCTCAGCATCAGTTTCGGCGTTGAAGTAGCGCTCATAGGCAACCAACGCCATTTTGGAATCTACAACCACTTGTTTGTTCTGTGGGAGATGAACAATGACATCAGGTTGGTAACGCTTGCCTGCTTCATTTTGTAAGTTCACCTGAGTCTGATATTCGTGTCCTTCACGCAAGCCAGATTCGGCAAGTACCCTAGCGAGCACCACTTCGCCCCAGTTACCTTGCTGTTTGTTGTCACCTTTCAACGCTTGGGTCAAATTAACCGCTTCGCGCGTCATTTGCTCATTCAAACGTTGCAGGTTTTTCAGCTCATGCACTAAGGTATGGCGCTCTTTAGCTTCTTGGCTAAAGCTGTCATTAACGTGCTTTTTGAACCCTTCTAACTGTTCTCTAAGCGGTGACAACAAGCCTTCTAAACTCTGACGGTTTTGCAAATCGACCTTCGCGGTTTTTTCTTCAAACAGTTGGTTAGCCAAGTGCTCAAATTGCTGTTTCAGGCGCGCTTCCGCTTGCTCTAGAATTTGCAGTTTTTCGGCATTGGCTTGGTTTATTTGCTCATGGCGAGCTTGCTGCTCACGCAGTTGCGTTTCTAGACGTGATTTGTGTTCACGCATCTGACCAAGCTCATCAAAGTATTGCTGGCGCTCTTGCTTTACAGCCTCGAAGTAACGCAGTTTTTCCATTGCTGCCATCAGCTTTCCATGTGTTTGGCGTACTTCAAACGCGGCTTTATCGCGCTCATCATCTAATTCATCCAACTCTTGCTGGGCATCGGCAAGGCTTTGCTTGACCTGTTCAAGTTGCTGTTGATGAAGCTGTTTTTCTGAAACAAGTTGTTGCTCGAGAAGCTGAGTTTGGGTGATAAAACGCTGTTTCACCCACCAACCGGCAGCGACACCACTAAGCGTGGCAGCACAAAGAGAAGAGAGAATGAGAGATTGGTACTCAAGAATCCATTGCATAATAGCGAGTTAGCCTGTGTTTTGTATCTATAACAATGGTATTTAGACACTGGATAAATGTCCAGTTTGTTGGATGAAAAATCCTCGCATACACTAGGCCTTCCTATAATATTCTTTCTTCCGCTCAAATTATCCAAACCGAGCGGCACATCATCACGCAGAGGCATCATGAACGAGCGTCGCGCCCTAGGATTTGGGCTCTCAGCAGTATTACTTTGGTCTACCGTTGCAACCGCATTTA
>NZ_JAWOTK010000050.1:0-7333 GCF_033338855.1 Vibrio sp. Vb0937
GCATACCACCTTAAACACTAAAACCAACGCATAGTAAAAATGCCACGCGTTGCGAATCACTCTTAAACAGTTTGTTAGCTTTGTACTTCCTTGATTAAGGTTGACGCCATCTCTTCGATCTTTTCAAGTGACATATCACCTTTGTCTAAAAGCACACTTTGTTCTTTATCAGGGTCTTCCCAGTACTTACCTTTTAGATAACAGCGCTCTGCAAGCTTGTTTAGTTTTAAGTCTTCCAATTCAAAGCCTAACTCAGTCCACAGCAAGGAAATCTCACCTTCCTCGTCAATGTTTCTTGTTTTACTTTGGTTAAGCTTGCGAATATAGACCGCTGTTTTTCTGCTGGCTAGAACAACTTTTCTCAAGGCACCAATAGACTCTTTCTTTCGAGATTCTTTCGCTCGTCTGAGGTTAGATACCCATGATTTGGCATGCTTTATCAACTCCCACAAGGAAACACTTGTTACTACATCTATCACTAAATTTCCCTCTCAAAAAGCTAACGCCGCATTAAGGTGTGAGCAACGCTACCACCTAACCTAAACCATTGCACCGTAAACACAAAACCCAACGATGACACCAGAAACGCCAAGCGTTGGGAATCACTCTTAAATGCTTTGTTATGCCCGCTCTGTAAGCGCCAACTTTAACCCCATCGCCGCAAAGCCGCCTGCGAATACTTTTTGAATAACTAAACTGGCTTTTTCTGAGCGCACGATATAATCACTAAACGTACTCGCTAATGCACCATAAACTACAAATATGATAAATGTCATCAACATAAACACTGACCCAAGTATAAGCATACTCGCTAGAGGTTGCTCGACCTGTGGTGAGACAAACTGAGGTAAAAAAGCTAAAAAGAACATCGACAGCTTAGGGTTCAAGATATTAATCAAGAATCCTCGTATCGCAATATCTTTAAAAGACGATTTCGCTTGGTGTTTATCTAACGACAGTGGTGACGATGCTCGCCACATTGTCCAAGCCAAATAAAGCAAATAAGCAGAGCCGCAATACTTGACTATTTGAAACGCCAATGCACTGGTATGAAAGATAGCAGCTAACCCAAACACACTCGCAAGTAACGATGGAACAATACCAAATGTGCATCCTATCGCGGCAAATAGACTGGCTTTTTTACTGTTGAACAACCCAGTAGCCACTGTAAACAAGACACCTGTTCCTGGTATCACCACGACAACAAAGGATGTGATTAGGAACTCTAATGAAACCATAAAACCTCCTGTTTTTCGCATAGGGCATAACGCCCTGTTAAGGTGTGAGCAACGCAATGCAGAAGCTTCCGCATATCACCTTAATCACTAAAACCAACGCATGGTGAAAATGCCACGCGTTGCGAATCACTCTTAAACAGTTTGTTAAGCGTATTTTGCAACGACTGTTTTTTCTTCACTACCAACAAGGTAAAAGTTCCCATCATAACCAGAATAAGCAAATAGCAGCACATAGATAGTATTTCTTAGTATCGCCACACAGTCATATATGTCCAATTTCCAATCGCTAGACCAACCTTCATGAACAACTTTATTTCGCATTTGTATGGCTAAATTGATGTTATCGAGATTCTGTGCGCTAAATTGACTTAGATTATTTGAAATCAGCTCATTTTCAATATACCACTTAGTAGGATAACCATTAATTGAACGTTCATTGTCGTATATGTTCTGTTTAATTCGAGCAATCGAATCACTATCTACACCAAGTTTGCTAAGTTCACTAGTAAGGCATGATATTGCTGTATTCCTTGCCTTTTTATAGGTGTTATCTTTAATTACGCTTACAGTTTTATGTTTACACAGCCCCTCTAAGGCTGCTGCATGAGAGATCAATGTCCACTCATTGAGTTTCCCATTCCAAGCAAGATTACTTATTGCCTGAAATATTTGGCTGTCTATCAAGTCCTTCTTTTTGTAGGACTTACTGATAACATGCCTCATAAAATCTTCCCAAGTCTGAGTATCACTTCTCATTGGGTTAATCTGATTCGAGTATTTAGACGGGGCATTAGAACTTAAATAGTGATAAGAACAGACTGAATTTGAATGTATAATCTTTTTCTCTACCCACTCAACTTTAGTGCTTCGGCATAAACTATAAAACAGACAGGTAACAAAAACCTCATCTTCAATGAACTGCAATAGCGCATCACACTCTTTTGAGCCAAGCATCAATCGTGTTGAAATACGAGCTTCAATTCTACAATTAACGAACGCATAACTTACTTCATGTTCAATACCATCAATTTTATAGCTTCTATCCCACGTAAAATTATTTCTCATAGGAAAAGAATCAACACCGGCTATAACGTAAGCAACCCTATCAACACTCACTGATTTATTAGATGACATTTCCATTTTTTTAACATCACCTTCAAACTTAAATAGCTCAGATTTAGTTACTGAAACAACAATATCTACTTGAAACGTATCACTATTGAAAGTTAGGTCGATGGTCGCTTTTTTTCTATCAAAAGTAATTGGTGCTTGAGAGTTACCAGAAATGGAAAAACTCAAACCATCTACAAGAAAAGTACAATTACTTACTCCAGAGTAACAATTTGAATTTAACTCAATAGGTTTACCGTTAAATAAATTACTGTAAAAATCATTCAGTTCCACAACCACCTCCCAATACGCTTAACGCCGCGTTAAGGGGTGAACAACGCTATACCACCCAACTTAAACTATTGTGCCATAAACACAAAAACTAAACTTTGAGCCAAAACCGCCAAGCGTTGAGAATCCCTCTTGAACGCTTTGTTATGTGCGTGCTATTTGGTTGCTCTATTTAGTTGCAGTAAATCCCATTTGTTACCATAGAGATCTTGGAATACCACCACTGTTCCGTATTCTTCAACTCGCGGCTCTTCATTAAATACAATGCCATTTGTCTTCATTAACTCGTAGTCTCGCCAGAAATCGTTAGTTTGTAAGAACAAGAACACACGACCACCCGTTTGATTCCCTACTGCTTGCATTTGTTCTGGTGTACTCGCTTGAGCCAAAAGCAGGCTCGTACCACTGGAATTTGGAGGAGAAACTTGAACCCAGCGTTTACCACCACCTAAGTCAGTATCTTCACCAATGTGAATTGAAGTTTTTGAGTATAGAACTCAATAGCATCGTCGTAATTTTCAACGACTAGAGCGATGTTTCCAATTTGCTGCTGAACAGTTTTAGACATGACGATTTCGGCTATTTCAAAACGCTGATTGTACACTATTTTATTATTTCCGAGAAAGCACATAACGCCGCGTTAAGTGGTGAACAACGCCAACCAACACACTTAAACCATTGTACCTTAAACACTAAATTCAACTTAAACTAAGATCGCCAAGCGTTGTGAATCCCTCTTAAACGCCTTGTTAGGTGCGTAGCCAAAGTTGGTAAAAGTCTGTTTCATCGTGCTTGGGGTTCTTACGCACGAACTCCCAACCATTGCGCGTATAGAATGTGAGAGCTCGATGGTTAGTTCGACTTACTGAAAGTACAGCACGCAAACAACCCGCTGTACTCAATGTGCTTACAATATAATCCTGCAATTTTGCAGCGAGTCCTGAACCACGAAACTTCGGCTTTAAGTAAATGAGATGCACATAGCCAGCCTCCTGCTCAGGTGAAAAGCTACGAAACTCTAACTGCCCTGCAAACTGACCATCCACAAATATATGGATATAGAACCATCCTGATGTTGCTAACCGGTCTAATACTCGTTCACGATAACCACTGATGAAGTCGTCGAAACCATCGTAATGCCCAAAACTACAAAAGTATGCATCTTTTCTCGCAGCAACGCATAATTCGAAGTCATCAATGTTTATCTGCCGAAAAGCAACTTCCATACTTACCTTTTCCTTCAAGCACCTAACGCCCTGTTAAGGTGTGAGCAACGCAATGACCAAGTTTCCGCATACCGCCTTAAACACAAAACGCAACGCATAGCGAAAATGCCAAGCGTTGCGAATCACTCTTAAACAGATTGTTATGTGCGTCGTATAGCGACTAAAACAACATCTTCTCTACGGAGTGTTGGAGATGCATTAATACCCGGATGAGGATCGTCGTTAGGGAACTCAAGCCCCCATATCATTGGTTCAAGCTCTTCTTTAGTATAGTGATATATAACTGGTTGCGAAGACTCTTCATCGCAGATAGTAAAAGGTTGCCCTTCAGAAGGAGTGACCACAATATTAATTTCAATCTCGTCATGATCACCAAGCTTAAACTTCCAAAATGCGGAGCCATCGTGAGTTTGAGTTGTATCACTAACCAGCAAATGATGCTTTGTAATTAACTGATATGCAGCAAAACCCAAGCCTAAACCTTGGTAATCAGTACTGAAATAAGCGCTTTTTATCTGAACACCGCCTTCTAAGCAGGTGCCATCAGCATCCAGTTTATTGAAGTCTACGTTCCCTGCCGTACTAGAAACAGTATCTCCATTCATGATTTCTACTGTGACGCTACCTTCATTATCTCCTTCGACTAAGGATAGGCGAACGTTTAGTGAATCTGGACCAACGTCAGATAGAAAGACAACTTCAAGAGTATTGTCGATATCGAAATCGCGCAGTTCAGAAGCGCTTAAAGGGACTTTATCGTGAGATTCAGAAATGATTACAGGGGACATGACGCATGATAGTCGTTAAAATTCATGTCCCCATTATTTCATTTTAACTCTAATGTGCAACAGAAATATTATGAGATTTAGATATTTCTGGAATAAACCTACTTAGAGCTCTAACAAGTTCAAATGAATCAGTTTTTAAGTTCCAGTTTTCTGGTTGAAAAGCTGCAAACTTAATGTTTCCGCTAATTTTGCTAACCTGCAAATGTGCTAGAGGAACAACTTTAGGTGATGGGTCATTCTCCCATTTAGATTCAATAATGTAGTACTGTGATACAGATCCAGTACCTTTGGAAGCAAAGATACTAAAAGCGACTCCATTATCGGCAATAAAAGTTTTGTTAATAGAGACGGCTTTAGATTTTAATCTGTACGATGACAGTGTTTGTACTCTCATAACCATCCTCCAAATGACCTATTGAAACTTATCAATAGTATAACGCCCCATTAAGTGGTGAGCAACGCATACACTACACTTTATGCTCAATGTCACACCAAGCCAATCTAAGCACATGAATTAATTTAACTTTTATCTACTATTTCTTTTGAAGTTTCAAGTTAACATTCAACGTTATTGTTAAAGTTAACCAATTAAAGCACATAACGCCCAATTAAGTAGTGAGTAACGATACCACTTAACCAGAACATTGTGCCTTAATCACTAAAACTAATTCAAACCCAAAATGCCGAGCGTTACGAATCTGCTTAAATTGTTTGTTATGTTTTACCACAAGTAACTGACTTACTTGAGAAAGAACTGATGATTCAGACTATTTTTCTCAACCAAACCTCAAGGCAAAAACCAACTTAGTCACCAAAGGCGACCAACCTAAAACAAGTAGGAACACTTCCCTGCCCAATGAGGCAACACGACAAGCATCCAACAACTACCCTAGTCTCTTCTCACAACAGCGCCAAACAAGGGTGAGTTGCCGAGACAACTGCCAAGGTAGGATGTTGCTTGGGAAATAGCCTCAAAGCGACTTTAAGCCAGAGAAACTGAAAGCTATCCTACTCGACCTGACAATGAAGCAACCCACGAATACTGGCATGTTTTACAGCCTAAGTAGTTCAAGAATTTAGGCCGGCAATACTGATTTGCTGAGTCTACTAGGGACAAACTGTCTGAGGGAGAAAGAACTAGAGCCTAAGACATTTAAGCCATTGAAATACAAGTAAACATAACGCCGCGTTAAGTGGTGAGCAACGCCGACCACCTTACCTAAACCATTGTGCCGTATACACTAAAGCTGAATCAAACCGAAAATGCCGAGCGTTGGGAATCCGTCTTAAACGCTTTGTTATGAGGCAAGTTGAAGCGACAAAGAAAGGAAGTTTTCATCGCTTTCAGTCACCTTATAGCCAAGAGAATTGTAAAACCTTACCGCTGACTCATTTCTAGTAAAGCTTGATAAGGTTACTTGACTACGCCCTTACTCTCGCGCTATTTCGTGAACCAGATTCATAACCCTTCCGCCCAATTTTTGATTTTGAAATTCTGGAAACACAATGAGTAAATGTACATGAAGTGCATTTTCGTAGGGCTTGAAGCATAGCATTCCAACTCGTGTGTTATTGAGATATACCCAGTGGAACCAATGCTGCTCGTAGTCACTTTTTAAACGATTGATCTGAAACTCGTCGCACCAACCAAATACGACATCAACATGCGAATAAAGTCCTTGTTTCACAGCAGAAAATAGACTTTCAAACTCATCACTTTCTATTTGTATTAGTTGTATATCCATATGCCTCATAACGCCCTGTTAAGGTGTGAGCAACGCAATACCGAAGCTCCCGCATACCACCTTAAACACTAAAAACAACGCATGGTAAAAATGCCACGCGTTGCGAATCACTCTTAAACAGTTTGTTAGGCAGGTTTAAGCTCAGTCCCTATAACCAAAGATATTGATACTTCGGCAGCTTCTTTTGAAGGCTCCACGTCCCCTCGAATACCGCTATTTATAGCAGCTAGCATGCAGATGAATAGAATCAGTGCGCCTACGTAGATGTAATAACTTTTAAAGTAACTAAAGTTATTTTGCTCGAAAAACTCATACCCAGCAAACTTGGCCATAAGAATTTTGGGGATAACTATGAAAACTGGGAAAAAAAGCGCTGCAAACACTGACCACCAAGGATAGATTGTCGGATTACCAAAACCGTACCATAGCCATAAACCAATAGGAGCTACAACAGCAACGACCCAATAAAACAGTAGATTGGGCTTTACTTCGTTACCATACCTTTCACTAATCTCGCGAAAAGCAACTTGCTGCCCTATGGCTTGAATACGCATGCCAGTTACAATACAAATAGAGGAAATAGTGGCTACATGAAGCTCTAACTCTGAATAGTGCAAACCCGCAATGGACGCTATAGATATCACAGGTTCTACAAAGAATGACTTGTAGAACTCCATACCAGACAAAATGAAACCTTTCCAAACTACGATTTTGCTAGATAATTCAGCTAAAGACGTCAAGGTCAGTATAAAGCCCATAACCATTGTCACTTTAGTCAATGCATTGCCTTGTCGAAAAGAACTCTTAAACTCGCCAATTTCTTTATCAAAATTCATGCTCAATCTTACCCATCCTGCCTAACGCCGCATTAAGGTGTGAGCAGCGCTACCACGAAACTTAACCATACCACCGTAAACACAAAACCCAACGATGGC
>NZ_JAWOTK010000051.1:0-6368 GCF_033338855.1 Vibrio sp. Vb0937
TGTTTTACCGTGGTCAACGTGGCCGATAGTACCAACGTTAACGTGCGGTTTCGTACGTTCAAATTTTTCTTTAGACATGAGTGGTCCCTCTAGGTACGGATTTAGGTGGCCCAAATTGACCACGCAACCAAAAAAAGATAATTGGTAAATCTAATATCAAAAGGAAATAAACTTGAGAGCTGGTGCTGATAGGCAGACTCGAACTGCCGACCTCATCCTTACCAAGGATGCGCTCTACCACCTGAGCTATATCAGCACTCAAATTAGAGTGGAGCGGGCAGCGGGAATCGAACCCGCATCATCAGCTTGGAAGGCTGAGGTAATAGCCATTATACGATGCCCGCAACACGTAACTCTGAGAGCTATTTCCTAAAGAATATGGTGGAGGGGGACGGATTCGAACCATCGAAGGCAGTGCCGGCAGATTTACAGTCTGCTCCCTTTGGCCACTCGGGAACCCCTCCAAATTTTCAAGCCATTCAGACTACTAAAGGAAAGAATGGTGCCGACTACCGGAATCGAACTGGTGACCTACTGATTACAAGTCAGTTGCTCTACCTACTGAGCTAAGTCGGCATAAGTGGTGCGCATTCTATTGAATGATTTTCTAGGTTGCAATAGTAATTTGAAAAAAAATCATAAATTTCGATTTTTTAGATTCGTTTGCTGCAAATTCGTACAAACTTAGCTTTTTTAAAGCAAACTTCGACCTTTGTCGTTTGCTTTGAAGTTCGCTTGATGTATGTTCTTGCTTCTATTAAACCAAGGATAAAAGAGACCCATGAGTCCATTTTTGTCATTTGACCGTGCAAATTGGGCCGAGTTAAGAAACTCTGTACCGATGACACTTTCTGAAGACGACTTGACTGCGCTTCAGGGCATTAATGAAAACCTAACCATGGAGGAAGCGGTAGAGATCTACCTTCCTTTGTCTCGTCTTTTGAATCTGTATGTCCAAGCTCGTCAAAGCCGCAATTCCGTATTACAACAATTCTTAAATACAGAGGAACATGCTCCCCCTTTCGTAATTGGTATCGCTGGCAGTGTTGCTGTAGGCAAAAGTACGACTGCTCGTATTCTAACGGCATTGCTTTCTCGTTGGGAGAATCATCCCAAAGTCTCCTTGGTTACAACAGATGGCTTCCTATATCCGAAAAAAGTACTAGAAGAACGCGGTATCATGCATCGTAAAGGCTTCCCTGAATCCTATGATATCAAGCGTTTAGTCGAGTTCATGTCTGACGTAAAGGCAGGAAAGCCCGATCTTGAAGTACCCATTTACTCTCACATCACGTATGACATTACTGATGAACTAAGAAAAGTGGATAGACCGGATGTTCTTATTATTGAAGGTTTAAACGTTCTGCAAAGTGGAATGGACTATCCACATGACCCGCATCGTGTCTTTGTATCTGACTTTTTAGATTTTTCAATTTATGTCGACGCAGAAACAGAGACCATTGAACATTGGTACGTAGAACGCTTTTTAAAGTTTCGCCAAGGGGCCTTTACGAAACCAGGCTCTTATTTTAGCCACTACACACAACTCTCTGTCGATGACGCAAAGAAAAAAGCAAAGCAAATTTGGCATGATATTAATGGGCTCAATTTAGAATTGAATATTCTTCCAACTCGTGAGAGAGCCCACTTGATTCTACACAAAGGCGTTAACCACTTGGTTGATAAAGTCTCGTTGCGAAAGTAATCGAAGCTTAGTCACTTTTACGCAACGAGATTTCACCACCAATATAAGTCTCTAGTCCTTGGGAGGTTTCGATTAATATTCCACCTTGATGATCGATGCCTCGAACGACGCCATGTACCTCTCTAGGCCCAATAAGCAGTTTGACCTGACGATTAAGGAAATTGTCTAACCGATTCCAACGTCCGATAAAGCCAGTAAGTCCTTTCATTTCATATTCGACAAGTGCGGAATTCCAATGCTTAATAAGAGTCATTGCTAGAACATTTCTATCGATCTTGAGACTCTGATTTACTTGGTTCAACGTGGTCCATGGCTGGTCAATCTCAGGCTGGTCGTCAGGCATTCCAATATTCAGGCCCATCCCAATCACTAGATGAGCAGCCCCACCGGCCTGACCCGACATTTCAACCAAGATTCCGGCCAGTTTTTTATCTTGATAATACAAGTCATTCGGCCACTTGAGTTTAACACCTTGCATGCCTACTTCTTCCAGAGCTTCCACTGCGGCAATCCCAATAACCAAGCTCAAGCCCATTGCCGCAGCCATTCCCGCATCCAGTCGCCAATACATAGAGAGATATAAGTTAGAGCCAAACGGTGAGACCCATTGTCTACCGCGGCGACCACGACCTTGCGCTTGATATTCAGCAATACAAACACGGCCCTTTTCCGAATCCGCGACTCTGTCGAGCAAATACTGGTTCGTTGAGTCAATCACAGGGACAAGTTCAACAAGTGACTCCGAGCTAGTGGTAAGGAGTGTCTCGTCTAACAACTGCAATGGTGAAGCTAATTGGTAACCGCGCCCTTGCACTCGATAAATATCAATACCCCATTCACTAAGACCTTTAATGTGCTTAGCGATTGCCGCTCTGGAAACATTAAGATCGTCGCCCAACGCTTCTCCTGAATGAAACTCTCCATCACTTAATAACTTTAAAATATGAAGTTTCGTAGAGTGATCTTTTCTCATCTAGATGCCTCGATCTGAGTCAAATTGGTCTCCCCGGTACGATTGAGAAAGCGTACTTCATGCTCAAGTATGATTTGGTATTTGTCCCATACTGTCTGCTTCACTAAAGAAGCAAGCGCGACAATGTCATCAGCACTACAATTATCTATGTTGGTCAAAACCAAAGCTTGCATAGGGTTGACCTGCGCACCATGTACAGACTTCCCTTTTAATCCACACTGATCGATAAGCCAACCAGCAGCAATTTTCATTCCTCCAGAAGCTGGGTAGGCCACTACGTTAGGGTATTTTTTTGTAAGTCGATCATAGTGATCTTGCGTGATCACTGGGTTTTTAAAGAAACTACCTGCGTTACCTATCTTGGTTGGATCTGGCAGTTTTGCCTTTCGCACTTGGCATACTCGTTCGAAGATAGAAGCAGGGCTGAGTTGTTCTTCTGGGATACTGTGTAAAGGACCGTACTGGTTAATCGGCTGCCATTGCTTCGCCAACTTAAGCCCTAATGCGGTGATAAAGCACTTTCCGTGCAACGCATGTTTAAATATGGAATCCCTATAGGCAAACTCACAGTCTTGGGCGTGCATTCTTTTGTTTTCAAACGTAGTTAGATCAAGAACATCTACATAATCACAGATGTCTTTTAGCTCTAGGCCATACGCACCAATGTTCTGAATAGGAGCCGAGCCAGCACAACCTGGAATCAAAGCTAAGTTCTCGATCCCACCGATCCCCTGATTCACACACCAGGAAACTAATTCAGGCCAATCTTCACCACCGGCAATATGTAATAGGTAGTGCTCATCCGTTTCCGTGACTTCTTTACCCATGATTCGATTAACAATCACTAATCCCTCAAAATGTTCTGTAAAAAGAACATTACTTCCTTTACCTAAAAAAAGTTTCGGTAAATGGGTGAATCTTGGGTTTTGAAATAGCTCAATAACATCTTCGAGCGACTCAACGATAGCTAAATAGGAACACGATTGTTCAATTCCAAAAGTATGGTAAGCCTTTAGGCTCGCATTTGTTTTAATTTGCATAGTAGGTTTGCAACACCAGATAAGATTCTCTTAAACTGTCGACATTCTACATTAGTTATCTTTTAACCGCAGTGACAATACCAGACTCATTAATCATAGAAGTGTTAAATCCCATCAAGCTCCCCCTCATTAAGAAACTATACAAAGCGTATTACCCTGCGGGTCGAGCCAAAAAGGATGAATTGATCATTACAGCAAGCCATAAGGGTGAAATCATTGCGTTACTACGTTTAAAAAGTGTAGATAAAGTTCGTCTGTTGACAGGAATGTTGGTCATTCCGAAAGTTAGGGGAACAGGGATTGGAAAAAAACTACTAACTCATTGTAAAAACAATGTTTTCACTGATGGCGATTATTGCTTCGCGTTTACACATCTCGAATCCTATTATTCCAAGCATGGATTCACAACAATTGATTGCTCTGAGCTACCACACCCGCTAAAAATGGCATTTCAACGTTACGTAGATAGCGGTAAAGATCTCATTCCAATGCAATTCATCTCTTCAACGACATCAAAACGCGTGCTTTTGTAGCCAGGTAAATCATATCTTTGATAAAATGGCAGGTTCGCAATATTGCACTAAACTAAGGTACTCATACCGATATGATAGTAAGTAGGAATCCATTCGAACAGTTGCCAAGTCTCGCTGTCAATCCGGAAGACTTTGATGTTCTGTATTCAGCAGAATCATTCAGAACCCGTCTTTTAGATGCGATCAGCAAAGCAACGTCGCGAATTTACCTAGTCGCTCTATATCTGGAAGATGATGAAGCTGGACGTGAAATTCTCACTGCGCTTTATGAAGCGAAACAGCGCAATCCTGGGTTGGACATCAATATCTGTGTCGACTGGCATCGAGCGCAGCGTGGCCTGATTGGTGCGGAGACATCTGAGGGTAATTCAGCGCTTTACAAAGCATATGCCAGTAAGTACCAACACCCAATCCCTGTCTATGGCATACCAGTGCGTGGCAGAGAAGTTTTTGGGGTACTGCATTTAAAAGGCTTCATTGTCGATGATACTGTTATCTACAGTGGGGCGAGCTTAAATAACGTTTATCTCCATTATCATGAACGTTATCGATTTGATCGTTACCATGTGATTCGACATGAACCTTTAGCGAATTCAATGGTGCAATTCATTCAGGAAGAAATGATTGCTCACCCTGCCGTTAATGATCTTGCAGGAAAAGATAAGCCAGAAACCAAAGAAATAAAGTCGGCGATTCGCCAACTGAGGGCTTCTCTTGCTCAAGCCAACTATAAGTTTGAAGACCAAGCTGCAACAGAAGAAAGTGTAAAAGTCACTCCGTTAGTTGGGCTAGGCAAACGCCGTAATCTGCTCAATCAACAGATTGTAAAGTTATTGGCAGCAGCCCAAGACGAAATTTTCATTTGTACGCCTTACTTTAACTTCCCTAAAGCACTTCATCGTGAAGTGAAACGAGCCATGAAGCGTGGTGTGAAAGTAACTATTGTTGTGGGTGATAAAACCGCCAACGACTTTTACATTGCACCTGAGGAAGACTTTAAAACTATTGGCGGACTTCCATATCTTTACGAAGTGAATTTGCGTCGCTTTGCGAAAGCCAATGAAGCGAATATCGCAGCACGTAAATTGTCAATTCACCTATGGAAGCATGACAATAACAGCTTCCACCTTAAGGGTATTTGGGTTGATAAACGCTATATGCTACTTACTGGGAATAACCTAAATCCACGTGCTTGGTCACTCGACCTAGAAAATGGGCTACTCATACAAGACAATTATGCGAAGCTCACTGAGAAGTTTGAAGACGAAGTTTCGCGTATTCTTGAGCATACTCACCTTATCTGTACTTATAAGCAATTAGAGAAAGTAGAAGACTATCCTATAGGGGTACAGCGACTGGTCAGAAAAATTACCCGCCTAAAGGCAGATGGTGTTTTAAAACGTATTCTTTAGACATCATTTCTCGCTCTAAAGTACGTCGAGATTTTTATACTAAGCCAACCGCTTTAGCAGTTGGCTTTTTCATATAATCCATTTGGAATACTTAACTATTTTCTAGTACCGCTAGTGAGCACATAACCACTTAGATCTAGAGCGACTCTCTTAATGGGTTTGAGCTTTGACGTTTGTGAGTATTCCGCATAGCTTACAGCCTCGAGCTAAGCTACCCCTCTCTGTTTTGGCGCTTCTTACCCCTTGGCGATATATTTTTTCTGAGACTCATCAAATGTTCAGCGTCGAAAATCATCACCTCGCTAATGAAGAGCTCCTTCAATCTTTCACCTTCCAATTCTTTTCAAGTCGTTTGATTTTTGAGCCAGGAGAGATTGGGGGTATATATGACGCTTTTCTGGATTATGCGCACAGTTCGTTTTTTCTTTCTCATCAAGATTCAAGCCGTTGAACGCCTTTGAATACCATAGATTACTTAGGTTTGTTTGTAGGTCATATTGTCTTTCCACAGCATCAACGGCCTATATTAATTAAAGCCTAGTGTGTAATCACGCAGAGTTCGCTTAGTAGGGATTATGGGGAGTAGTCTAATTAGGTGTAAACACACTTCAGGGAAACGCCGCAGTAGAAACGAAAAAAGCCTCAGTCTTTCGACTGAGGCTTAATATAAGTGGCGGAGTGGACGGGACTCGAACCCGCGACCCC
>NZ_JAWOTK010000052.1:0-5865 GCF_033338855.1 Vibrio sp. Vb0937
GATAACCAAGGCTCATAAGTACCGCCAACTACCACAAGCGATCCCGGGATGGAATCCATCTTAAACTGCCCAGCCATTCTCTAACCCTTTTTCATTGTTAATAGAAATTTTGTGCCACAAACTTATCTTTGCGAGCGGGTAACATTATCGAGACTCCGCCCCCTCACGTCTGTCTCAGTATTAAGACTATGCAATAGATTGAGATTTGGCGAATGTTTATTTGCATATCCCATTAAAAGGCAAGTGCAACAACTTGAATTACCTTAACTAAAAGGCAAAAAAAAACCACCCGAAGGTGGTTTTTTACTCATCCTATCGAATTACGCTTGCGGGCGCATTGCAGGGAATAAGATCACGTCACGGATAGTGTGCGTGTTAGTCAGTAGCATAACCAAACGGTCGATACCGATACCTTGGCCTGCTGTTGGCGGTAGGCCGTGCTCTAGAGCAGTGATGTAGTCTGCATCGTAGAACATTGCTTCGTCGTCACCAGACTCTTTCGCTTCAACCTGTGCTTTAAAGCGTGCATCTTGGTCTTCCGCATCGTTAAGCTCTGAGAAACCGTTCGCTACTTCACGGCCACCGATAAAGAACTCAAAGCGGTCTGTAAAGAACGGGTTGTCATCGCTACGACGAGCTAGTGGAGAGATATCTGCTGGGTAGCCAGTGATGAACGTAGGCTGCATTAGCTTAGGTTCTGCTGTTTCACCAAAGATCTCTTCAAGAAGCTGACCACATGTCCAGAAAGGTTCTACTTCAACGTGAACAGATTTCGCGATAGAAACCATTAGATCACGGTTTTGTAGGTCTTCTTCTGTTAGCGCTTGGATTTGCGCGTGGTCTGGGTTGTAGTGCTTGATTGCTTCGAACATGCTCATACGAGTGTAAGTACCACCAAACTCAACCGTTTCATCACCGTAAGGCATTGACGTTGAACCTAGAACTTCTTGCGCCACTGAGCTTAGTAGTTCTTCAGTTAGGTCCATCAGATCTTTGTAGTCTGCGTACGCCATGTAGAATTCCATCATTGTGAATTCTGGGTTGTGGCGTGGAGAAAGGCCTTCGTTACGGAAGTTACGGTTGATTTCGAATACGCGATCAAAACCACCAACAACTAGACGCTTCAGGTATAGCTCTGGCGCGATACGTAGGTACATTGGCATGTCTAGTGCGTTGTGGTGCGTGATAAATGGACGCGCACTCGCACCGCCAGGGATAACGTGCATCATTGGCGTTTCAACTTCCATGAACTGCTTAGAGATCATGAAGTTGCGGATTGCAGACATTACTTTAGAACGTACTACAAACGCTTGACGAGAGTCTTCGTTAACGATCAGGTCAACGTAACGTTGGCGGTAACGCATCTCTTGGTCAGTTAGACCGTGGAACTTTTCTGGAAGTGGACGTAGTGCTTTGGTTAGCAACTCGTACTCTTCCATGTTCACGTATAGGTCACCCTTACCAGACTTATGAAGTGCACCTTTAACACCGATGATGTCACCGATATCTAGACCTTGGTATTTTTCTTTAAGTACTTTTTGAACCGCTTTGTCAGCGTAAGCTTGGATACGGCCAGAAGTTTCTTGAATTACCAAGAATGGACCACGTTTAGCCATGATACGGCCAGCGATTGCTACTACGTGGTTAAGCTCTTCTAGCTCTTCCTTCGTCTTTTCACCGAACTCTTTCTGAAGGTCGCCCGCTAGTGCGTCACGACGGAAGTCGTTTGGATGGCCGTTCGCTTTGCAGCTCTTTCGGATTGCATCCAGTTTAGCGCGGCGTTCAGCAATCAGCTTATTTTCTTCTAGTACAGTTTCGTTTTGAACAGCATCAGTCATTTTCGATGTATCCTGTTTTTGTCGGTGAAAAGCTTTATAGACCTGATTTCAGGCTAGCTTCAATAAATTTGTCCAGATCGCCATCAAGAACCGCTTGAGTGTTACGGTTTTCAATGCCCGTACGGAGGTCCTTAATACGTGAGTCATCCAATACGTAAGAACGGATCTGGCTACCCCAGCCAATGTCAGACTTAGCGTCTTCATTAGCTTGTTTTTCCGCATTTTGCTTTTGCAATTCAAGCTCAAATAGCTTCGCTCGAAGCTGTTTCATTGCCTGATCTTTGTTCTTATGTTGAGAACGGTCATTCTGACACTGAACCACTGTGTTCGTAGGTACGTGCGTAATACGTACCGCAGATTCCGTGGTGTTTACGTGCTGACCACCTGCGCCTGACGCACGGTAAACGTCAATACGTAGGTCGGAAGGATTAATGTCGATGTCGATGTTTTCATCAATCTCTGGATAGATGAACGCAGAAGCAAATGACGTATGGCGACGACCGCCTGAATCGAACGGAGATTTACGAACAAGACGATGAACGCCCGTTTCAGTGCGTAACCAACCGTACGCATACTCACCAGAGATGCGAACTGTTGCCGACTTAAGACCCGCGACTTCACCTTCAGAGACTTCAATCACTTCAGCTTTGAAGCCCTTCGCTTCTGCCCAACGTAGGTACATACGCAGCAGCATGTTAGTCCAGTCTTGTGCTTCTGTACCACCAGAGCCTGCTTGCAAATCGATGTAACAATCAGAGCTATCGTGGTCGCCAGAGAACATACGACGGAATTCAAGCTTTTCTAGCTTCTCTTCCAACTCAGCAAGTTCTGGTTCAATTTCGTCAAATGTTTCTTGATCTTCTTCTTCTACAGCCAGCTCAAGAAGACCTTCTACATCTTCCACACCTTGCTCTAGTTGATCAATGGTTTCAACAACCGCTTCTAGTGATGCACGCTCTTTACCCAGTGCTTGCGCACGCTCAGGTTCGTTCCATACATCTGGTTGTTCAAGTTCTGCGTTGACTTCTTCTAGACGCTCTTTCTTCGCGTCATAGTCAAAGATACCCCCTCAGGACATTTGTGCGCTGAGACACGTCCTGCAGACGGTTTTTAATTGGATTGATTTCAAACATGTTTACTCAACATTTTAGAATAGAATTTAACCGAGAAATTCTACTGAAAAATGTGACCGAGATACAGGAAAATTTCGGATGAGAAATCAGATTGCGGTGAGAGAGAGCACGGTCATAAAATTTTACGCCCACTTAGGGGCAACCGTACTCTATAAGAAAGGTTGATCTAGGTATTACTTAGCTTCGATATGGTCGATCATCAATTGCAATGATTGATTACCACGAAATTCATTCACATCCAGCTTATACGCGAGACGTACTGTTTTAACCGATGCATCTGGCCATCGACGTAGATCAACATTGAATGCGATACCGTCGATCATCACATTGGTAGGGTGACCTTTATAAAGCGGCTCTAACATCAATTTAAGATGCTTCTCACCCACCAGCTTTTGATGCAGTACTTTAAACTCACCATCAAAGATTGGCTCTGGGAAAGCTTGTCCAAAAGGGCCACCCGATCGCAGCTGTTCAGCAACATGCATAGAGAACTCTTCCGGCTTAAGTTCGCCATCTGACATGATCACGCCTTTTAGCGCCGCTTCATCGAGTTCCTTTTTTACCACTTCATCAAACAAACGACTGAAACGCTCAAAATCCTGCTCTTTAATCGTTAAGCCTGCTGCCATGGCGTGTCCACCAAACTTGATGATCAAACCCGGGTTTTGCGTGTCGATGAAATCCAACGCATCGCGCATGTGTAGCCCCGGAATAGAACGACACGAGCCTTTAATCGTCCCTTCTCCACCATCAGCAAATGCAATGACTGGACGATGAAACTTCTCTTTAATGCGCGAAGCCAAAATACCAATCACACCTTGGTGCCAATCACGTTGGAATAAGGCTAAGCCATAAGGAAGCTCATTGCCTTCACCAAACTGAAGGCGCTCACAGAAAGCCATCGCTTCTTGCTTCATGCCTTCTTCAATCTCTTTACGAGTCTGGTTCAAGCCATCCAATTCACTTGCCATGCGACGAGCTGCGTGGATGTTGTTACACATCAGCAGTTCAACACCGAAAGACATATCATCAAGACGGCCTGCTGCGTTAATACGTGGACCTAAAGCAAAGCCAAAATCGGACGCAACTAAACGACGCGCATCGCGCTTAGCGACCTCAATTAACGCTTGGATGCCGGGACGCGCTTTGCCCGCACGAATACGTTGCAAACCTTGGTGTACAAGAATGCGGTTGTTTTCATCCAATGGAACGACGTCGGCGACGGTACCCAGTGCAACAAGGTCAATCAGTTCCATCAACTTGGGCTCTTGCATCCCCTGTTCTGCAAACCAATTGTGTTTTCGCATATGAACGCATAGTGCCATCATGAGATAAAACGCGACCCCCACACCCGCAAGCGCTTTAGATGGAAAGCTACAGCTCTCAAGGTTTGGGTTCACCATCGCATCCACATCAGGCAACACTTGTCCTGGCAAGTGGTGATCGGTAACAAGCACGGTAATGCCACTTTCTTTTGCGTAACGCACGCCTTCGATTGATGAGACGCCGTTATCCACCGTCATGATCATCTCAGCGCCAAGCTCTAAGGCTTGGTCAACGACTTCTGGGCTTAACCCATAACCGTCTTCAAAACGATTTGGCACTAGGTAATCCACATTGTGACTACCAAGCATACGCAGCGCGAGCACTGATAATGCTGAGCTTGTCGCGCCATCAGCGTCAAAATCACCGACAACGATGATGCGTTTTTGTTCTTTTATCGCCTGAAACAAAAGATCGACAGCTTGCTCAATCCCCCCGAGTTTTTGATATGAATGCAACCCACGGGCCGACGTTTCTAATTGTGAAAGATCCGTTATCCCACGGTTGATGTAGATACGTTTAAGAATCGGAGGAATGGAATCAGGAAGAAGGGAAAGATCAGGTTCAGGACGTCGTTGAATTTCTATCATGCTTAAAAGAGCCGACAACTTTGCCGACTCTGCTCCTAATGGATTATAGTTGCTTTAAACGTTTCAATAGCTCTGCAGGTGGTAGGTAGCCACCAACCATTTCGCCATTCGGTAAGAAGATTGCTGGCGTACCAGAAATACCCAATTGGCGACCTAGATTGTAATGCGCCTGGATGGTTTCTTTACACTGTTTCAGGTCTTTCGCAGGGTTATCAAATGTACGATTCACTTTCGCGTTGTGCATTGCCGACGCCGGATCTTCAGCACACCAAATCGTTGCCATTTGCTCTGCCACAGGGCCAGTTGCACCTTGGCGAGGGTAAGCCATGTAACGCACTGTAATACCTAGATCATTATAGCCTTGCATTTGGCTATGCAGACGCACACAGTAACCACAGGTGATATCAGTGAATACGGTCACAACGTACTTTTCATCGTCGGCTTTGTATTCGATCATGCTATCGGAGAACTGCGCAATTTTCTCGGCGTTAAGTGGCGCTTGACGCTCTGCTATGACATCTTTGTAACTGCCATCATCATTAATGGCATAAAGCGTACCGGCGATAAAATGGCTACCATCATTTGAAGCAAACAGGATCCCGCCATTGGTTTGAATTTCCAATAAGCCAGCGACGTCTGATGGTTGAATATCAACGATAGATAAACCAAGCTTTGAGAACTTAGTTTTTAATGCTGCTTCATCAAAGCCGCTCTGGGCAGCTGGCGCCACTTGTTGCGCAGGAGTCTCCGTTTGAGCCTGACTTTCTTCTGCACCACAAGCGGTAACAAAAAATGGTAAAGTCAGCAGAGTTAGTCGGCGTAATACGCTCATGAAATTCACCTTAATGTAAAATCGTTTTTCCAAGAAGACATGGATGAATCTAACCATTGTTATGCTCTTGGGTGGTGTTGACTGTGGATCTGCTTCAATCGTTCAGTCGCCACGTGAGTATAAATTTGCGTGGTCGATAAGTCACTATG
>NZ_JAWOTK010000053.1:0-5511 GCF_033338855.1 Vibrio sp. Vb0937
TAAGTAACAGGAATACGACGCTTTTCACCGAACTGTGCGATCAGCTTCCCGTCTTGACTAAACACCTTCATAGGTGTTTGTAATTCAACGTCTTTTAGAGTTGCAACATCTGGCAATTCAGGCTTCACGTACTGATAGAAGCCAAATATTGTGGTGACTCCAAGAATTATGCAAATCAATGTTAAAAATAATAAACGCTTTATGAACTTCACCGGAGAATCCCTGATTGGTTGAGGCTGTGTAACGGCAAACCCTTGTACTCTTAGGTCAAAAATTTAGCACATAAGAGATATTAACTCTTATTTGGATGCTAATAACAACCTTTGCACGAAGAAATTTCGGAGCGAGAGTAAGAGATGGATAAGCTAATCGTTACCGGCATCGATATAGGCCATAACAGCCTCAAAGCCGTAGTACTTAAACCCACAGGCAACAATTACGCTCTGTTGGGTTACAAAGAAATATTACTAAAGGAAGGTATTGTCGCTGAAAATAACACCATAAATCATCAAGAAATTGTAAAGACCCTCAAGCAGATAAAAAAAGAACTGCCTTTTGGTGCTAAAAAAGTTGCGATCTCAGTTCCTGATAACTCGGTAATTAGCAAGAAACTGCAAATAGAACAAAATCTTGAAGAGAGTGAAGTTGAGTTTGCAGTGATACAAGCCTTTTCTCATCAATCGCCATTCCCTGTCGAAGAGCTGAGTTTAGACTTCGTTCGTCTTCGCGCTGAGGGCGGGCAGAGTGGCAGTGATAGCTATCAAGTGTTTGCGACAAGAAAAGATGTGGTAGAAGGCCGAGTCGATGCATTACAAAAGTCCGGACTAAAACCTGTTTTAGTGGACGTGCATTCGCAAAGCCTTGGTCATATCTGGAAGCTCACCGCCGATCGCTTTCCTGACAAAAACAAATACTGCTTACTCGATATTGGCACCTTATCGAGCTCCTTCACCATGTTTACCGAACAAGGTGAACTGTTTCACAAAGAGTTTGCTTACGGCACACGCGGAGCAAACAGCGCTTCTCCAGTCGATTTTCTGTCCGATGATGCTCAGGAGAAAACAGAGCTGTTTAACCGTCAAATCATAGAGCGAGTAAAGCGCCAGATGCAGCTCTATACCTCAATCAATGGCTCACAAAACATCAAGGGTATCTGGTTATCAGGGGAAGGGGCCTCCACTCCCATGCTCGCAGAGGAGTTGTCTCAACAATTGTCGTTAGAGTGTGAATTGCTAAATCCGCTAGGGCTATTTGAGATGAAGGTGTCTAAGCGTAAGCGTCGTGCTGTGGATTGGCAGCATTTCTCAACAGCAGCCGGACTGGCCGTTCGTGGCATTCATTGGCTAGGAGGCGCCCGTGCTTTATCGCATTAATTTACTTCCTTGGCGAGAGAATCAAAGAGAAGAGCACCGACGTCGTTTCATCAGTTTGGTCGCATTAGGCATGTTGGTCGCTGTTGGCATCCAGTGGGGTATTGGAAAGTTTTTTGAGTACCAACAAGATCAACAACAGGAGCGGCTCGATTACCTCACTCACTACATTGCCGAACTCGACCAGCGTATTGAAGCAATGAAAATTGCAGAGCAAGAGCACAGCAAAATCCTCGAACGTCTAAAGGTCGTTGAAGGTTTACAAAACGGACGAAACAAAACGACCGAGTTCATGAACTTAATGCCTGCCGTTATCCCTGAAGGTGTATATGTCGACAAGATCAAAATGAATGATCTGGAAATTGAGATCTCTGGGATCTCAGATAGCACTCCAAAACTTGCCACGATGCTAGACAACATGGAGCGCTCGGCCAAGTTGAACGACGTAGAAATGCATTCCATCGTTCACGGCAAAGCCCGTTTTGGGAAAGAGTTTCAAACATTCAAAGTGTCTTTCATGTTCAAAGTAACGGAGAAGAAATTGGAGGCTCAACGTGGTTGATTGGCAGGATCTCGAAATCGATGAAATGGCCGAGTGGCCATTGTTGCCCCAGATTATAGTAATCGCGCTTCTGATCATGGTGATTCAAGGCTTAGGTTATTGGTTTTACCTTAAACCGAAAGACGAACAGTTGAATCACTTGATCCAGCAGGAGCAGACACTCAAGGTGGCATTGAAGATCAAAGCGAACAAAGTGGCAGCGTTGCCTCAGCTTCAATCTCAATTGGATGAACTTACCACCCGTTACGAGTTATTACTGCAGCAACTGCCTGCGCAAAAAGAGCTGGCTACAATGCTCGCTTCAGTGAATGAACTTGGCATCGACAATAAGCTGACTTTCACCCGAATCGACTGGGGCGAAAAACAATCAGAGCACTTCCTTTATCGTCTCCCTTTAAACATTGAGTTAACGGGCGACTTTCATGACATCGGCCATTTTTCTCAGGCGATAGCGACGCTACCTCGAATCATCACGTTTAAAGATGTGACTTGGCAACGTGTCAGCCAAGAGAGCGAAACTCTGCACTTTCGGGTGCGCGCTAACACCTATCAGTTTAAGCCGGAGGAGACGAAAAATGACAAGTAAGTCTTTGTTGCTGGTACTGATGGGTTCTCTATTGATGGGCTGCCAGGCGAATGATGAATCATTGACGGATTTTATTCGAGGAGTGGAAACACAGGCGCGTCGAGAGGTCGAGAAGCTTAAGCCCGCAGACAAGTATGTTGCAGTCACGTACGCACCGGAAGTACAGCGTGCACCCTTTGAATTACCCAAAGAAGCCACTATCGCGACTCAGCCAGTTGCAAGAAAAGATTGTTGGCAACCGCCCTCAAGAAGGCGAACTGGTAAATTAGAAAAATTCCCATTAAGCCAATTACGTTTGAAAGGTGTCATGGGCATGGATAACACGGTTTCTGGCCTTGTTCAGGCTCCCAATGGCACCGTCTATAAAGTTAAGCCGGGTCAATACCTCGGACGCAATAATGGCAAAGTGACCCATGTCAGCCACTCCTACTTGTTGATTAATGAAACGTTGCCCGACGGCTTAGGATGTTGGCAAAAACGTAAAGTTAAGTTGGCTTTGAGATAGCCCCATTTATTTTTGATATTGAGTAATGAAAATGAGACAAGGATTAACACGTACACCAAGGATACTTACTGGGCTCTTCTCCTTATGGTTGTTTGTATTTTTAGCCCCTTTAGCGGCAGCTGAAGAAGTTTCGTCCAATGCCCTAAAAAGTATCGACTTTCGAACTAATAAAGATAAAGACGCCGTGATTGTCGTCGAATTGGCGTCACCGGCCGCGATTGTAGATATCAAGCGTGTACAGGAAGGGTTAAGTATCGATTTGCTTAACACTTCAGTAAAAGACGAGCAATTGTATCTCCTAGACGTGAAAGATTTTTCGACTGTGGTTGAGAGCGTAGAAGTGTTTCGCGACACCTCGACGACGCGCTTGGTTGCGCACATCAATGAAGAATACATGCATGATTACCGTTTAACGGGGCGTTTTTTGGAAATCAAAGTAGCGAAGATCAAACCCAATGAGAAAGCCCCAGATAAAAGCATTTTAGAAAGAGAAGGTAAGCTTATTTCGATTAACTTCCAAGATATTCCTGTGCGAAACGTCTTGCAGCTTATTGCTGATTACAACCAATTCAATTTGGTTGTCTCCGACTCTGTAGAAGGCAACCTCACGCTTCGTCTTGATGGTGTCCCTTGGCAGCAAGTGCTGGATATTATTTTGCAAGTTAAGGGGTTAGATAAGCGTGTTGATGGCAACGTGATTTTAGTTGCTCCGACTGATGAGTTGGACTTGCGTGAGAAGCAGCAGTTAGAAAAACAAAAACTTACGGAAGAAATGGGAGAGCTTTCATCTGAAATCATCAAAGTTAATTTTGCTAAAGCATCAGACATTGCGGAGATGATCAATGGAGAAGGAAATATCAGCATGCTGTCAGAGCGCGGCAGTATGACCATTGATGAGCGAACTAACTCGTTATTGATTAGAGAGTTACCTGAAAACATCGAGGTGATTCGAGAAATTATTGAGTCTTTGGATATTCCAGTTAAACAGGTTCAAATTGAGGCGCGTATTGTGACCATCAATGAAGGTAACATGGACGAGTTAGGGATTCGTTGGGGTTTTACGTCTATTAATGGCAGTAATACAGTGGGCGGTTCTATTGAGAACAACCTCGCCACGATCGGTCTCTATAATGGAGAAGGGGGTGATGACGGTGGTGACGGTGGTGACGGTGATGGAGTAGGGATCGATGACTTCCTAAATGTAAACTTAGCTGCAACCAGCCCGAATGCGACCAGCATTGCTTTTCAGGTCGCAAAGTTAGGTTCAGACACCTTGTTGGATCTTGAGCTTTCTGCTCTGCAACAAGAGTCTAAAGCTGAGATTATCTCGAGCCCACGTTTGATCACTACCAATAAGAAGCCTGCCTATATTGAACAAGGTACAGAGATTCCTTATCTTGAGTCATCATCAAGTGGTGCAACGACGGTGACGTTCAAAAAGGCGGTATTAAGTTTGAAAGTGACCCCGCAAATCACACCGGATAACCGCTTAGTGTTGGATTTAAGTGTCACGCAAGATAGACCTGGACAAGTCGTGAAGACAGGCACTGGTGAAGCTGTTGCGATTGATACTCAACGTATCGGGACGCAAGTGTTAGTGAATAACGGTGAAACGGTCGTTCTTGGTGGTATTTTTCAGCACAGCATTACTAACTCGGTGGACAAAGTGCCTTTGTTGGGCGACCTGCCGCTATTAGGTGCTCTTTTTCGTCGAAGTTATGAGAAGGTTGGCAAAAGTGAGCTGTTAATTTTCGTCACGCCTAAGGTGGTGATTCAGTAGTTCTGTCTCGGGAAAAACTGATTAAATCAAAAATAAAGTTGCAATAGTGGCACCATGCTTGGATAATTTCGGGTCTTATCACGAATTATCTGTGAGGAACTGGTGCCACAAGCCTTGTAGAACAGCAGTTTAGCTGTGTTTTCTTGTGGCGATCTTATTGAATCAATGTTGTAAATTACTGCTAAACATGGCTGAGAAACGTAATATTTTCCTTGTTGGCCCAATGGGCGCCGGCAAAAGTACAATTGGTAGACATCTAGCACAGCAACTGCATATGGAGTTTGTTGACTCCGATACAGTGATCGAAGAACGCACTGGTGCAGACATCTCTTGGGTTTTTGATGTAGAAGGTGAAGAAGGCTTCCGCAAGCGTGAAGAAGCGGTACTTGAAGACCTAACACAAGAGCAAGGCATCGTGCTTGCGACTGGCGGTGGCTCTGTTAAGAGCAAAGAAAACCGCAATCGTCTTTCGGCACGTGGTGTTGTTGTTTACTTAGAAACGACGATTGAAAAGCAACTTGCGCGTACAAACCGCGACAAGAAGCGTCCTTTACTTCAAACGGATAACCCTCGCGAAGTACTGGAGCAATTAGCTGAAGAACGTAATCCTTTATATGAAGAAGTAGCGGATTACACTGTTCGCACTGACGATCAAAGTGCAAAAGTGGTAGCCAACCAGATCGTAAAAATGCTAGAAGAGAGATAAGT
>NZ_JAWOTK010000054.1:0-5446 GCF_033338855.1 Vibrio sp. Vb0937
AAGATAAATAGTTGCAAAAATCTCATAATCTCTCTCTGACACATAACGCCTTGTTAAGGTGTGAGGCACGCAATACCGAAGGTTCCGCCAACCACCTTAAACACTTAAATCAACGCATAGTAAAAATGCCACGCGTTGCGAATCCCTCTTGAACAGTTTGTTATGTGCGTGCTAATTGAGGTACTTTTGCCAATGTTGCTGCCCTTTCAAAACTACTCTGTAATCTTCGTAGTCCAATGTGCTGTAGAGTTTTTTAGCTGCAACATTATCATCACCGACCTCTAATGTGATTTTAAGGTAATCATTATCACGACAATACTGTTCGATACCGTTCAGTTGCGCCTTGCCAACACCTTTACCACGAAAGTTGTCTGACACCATAAAATCATGGATATTCATCACTCTTTGCGCACGATAAGTTGAGAACGATTCAAAGCAAACCGCAAAACCAGCAGGCTTATTGTCGACAAAACTGATAAATCCGTGGAAATAAGGCAATGAAAATAGCTGAGCAATTACTGCGAGATCTAGCTCAACTGAAAGTTCAGATAGGTACTCTCTAAACAAAGCCTCGAATATACTTTTGTCCTCAACGCTTTCTGTTTCGATACGCCTGATTGTGATTTCCATATGCATTTCCACCAAAGCACATAACGCCTTGTTAAGGGGTAAGCAACGCAATACCGATGTTGCCGCATGCCGCCTTAATCACTAAAACCAACGCATAGTAAAAATGCCACGCGTTGCGAATCCCTCTTGAACAATTTGTTAGCTTAAATTATGTAGCACCAAGCCAGACCACCCCAAAACAGAATATTCAAAGTCCAGACCATTACACTCTGAACTGGAAGCATATGAAAAACTAACTGGGGACATGCCTTAAGTTCACTCGGAGAGAACAGCATTTGCGGCTGGAAATCCCAACTAGTAGCTAAACGCAGACCTCTTTTGAATCTAGGGTGATTCACCAAGTATTCAGCGTAGGATGAATAAATTGTCCATAACCCAAAAAAGCCTAGTAACTCAATTAGGGATATCACTTCCAAACTAAATGGCAATAGTGAAGGCCCACCAATGAGCAAAATTGCTGCAAATATCCATTTTCTATTTCTCATTACACATCCTTGTTAATGATTTAAGCTAACGCCCTGTTAAGGGGTGAGCAACGCAATATAGAAGCCGCCGCAAGCCACCTTAAACACTAAAACCAACGCATAGTGAAAATGCCACGCGTTGCGAATCCCTCTTGAACAGTTTGTTATGTGCGAACTTCTAGCTTGTAGATGACTGCTCAGTAACACTAACTTTAGGCTCTTTCTCTGGCGTCGACCATTTGATGATTGCTCTAAGGTTCATTGAAAAAAAGATGATATTTGCAATTATCATTGCCACACTGCCAGTAAGATGACCAACTGCTACCCAACTAGTGTTACCGCACATCATTAAAATGAAACCGATTTTGTTCTTATTTCCAATTTGCCAAATTGCAAGAAACGTAAGTACCATTGCAACCCAGTCGATTCCATAGTACTGAAAATATTCCATTTTTCCTCCAAGCACATAACGCCCTGTTAAGGGGTGAACAACGCTACCACCCCAGCCTAAACCATTGTGCCGTAAACACTTAAGCTAATTCAAACCAAAACCGCCAAGCGTTGTGAATCCCTCTTGAACAGTTTGTTAGTTGCCAAGACTAAGGCTTTAACTTGAAGTTGATTGCAGCTTTGCCAACACTGTTTTTACGTGCTTTGAAAAACTCAAATCAGGCGCAGTTTCAAAGCGACTGTCACTGAAACCACTTGGAATTTACAACGCCGTAGAAAACGGACTTTGAACACCAAACAAACCTTTTGGAACGACAATGCAGCAGAGCAGACTTTCAACAAGCTAATCAGCGTCTGAAACAGAAAAGTTAACAGCCAAAGAAACCAAAGCGCGATTTTTGCAAACCCAAATGACTCAAAACCGAATTGCTAAACCTAGCCAAAAAACATGGACATTAGCCCTAAACATTCTGCTGTGGGTACATTTTTCCTCGTTAGCAACTAACGCCGCATTAAGGTGTGAGCGACGCTTGGCTATACTTGAGCGAAGCGAAACTGCCAAGCGTTGCGAATCACTCTTAAATGCTTTGTTAGCCAAACCTTAAATCACATAGATAGCCTAAACTTTTGAATCAATTGAACCAATATATCTTCAGGTTCTGCACCATCTCTTTTTGCCCGTAACATAGCGATAATATGTTCATCTTTAAGCACTAGGATAAGTTTCCCATATAATGCCCATTGTTCTCTTAAAGTTACTTCGCATCCAGCAGAATCGCCACCATGTCTCGATACAATCACTCCAAATAAACCAGCACCAAATTTTTTTAAGTAATTGGAAATCTGCAATACATCCTTTTTTCCAACGCGTTTGCTATAGTTTTTCGCATCAACAACAATGTGATCGGCAGAGTATCGATTACGGATGACTGCCCAAAAACCACTTGTAGCATAGTTCGGCAAAATAAAGTCTCTGCGATTTACCTTTGAATAATCTGACAGCTCTGAAATCGGTGATTTTAATGAGGGAGTAAATAAGTGCTCTAGTATGTCACCAACTAAATTTTGATAGACGAGCCAATCTTGCTTCCCACTTTTACATTCGCGCAATTGTTGAATTAGCGAGTCTTCTTGTGATGACTCGCCTGAGTTAGACACTCTAGCCATAACTCGCGAAGAGTAATGGTCTAGTGAGTTTTTTCTAATATACTGCCCAAACTCACGGGCAAGGAAATTCAAGTCCCAGACCTCAATACCATTACTTTCAAATAGTTCTACTTCGTCTTCAGAAAAACTAGCTGGAATACATATAACACCCTTTCCGCCATTTGATGAAGATATGTAAGAAGAAATCTGTCGGAGCATCGCATTTGCGCTTTTTAATCCAAGAGGAGGTCGCCTTTTGCACTCAATGATTAAATTTTCACTCGAATTACGGACTGCTTGAAGGTCTAAAGAGTAACGAACCTTATTACCCAAGATACCATGTGTTCTTACATTGTCGTATTTAGGGTGTAATTCAAGCAACCTAGCAACAAAGTCGACGAACTCTAGCTCTTTAGGAACTATATAGAACGAACAACTAGCATCATGATTGGTGTTGGGCTTTAGCTTGAAGTAAGGTCGAATCCTTTCATTGCCGCCAGAGGCAATTAGTTCGACATGACACTCAGGACATTGGAATTTTAAGCCCTGATACTGACGTGTTACAAGTTCTTGTGCACTAACAATATTATTCGAATTTTCAATCTTTGCTATGTCCAATTATATCCTCCTAGCTGGGGTTGGCTAACGCCCAATTAAGTTGTGAGCAACGCTGTCACATTACCTAAACATTTCACCGTAATCACCAAACCAATTGAAACCGAAAGCGCCGAGCGTTGCGAATCAGCTTGAATTGTTTGTTAGGCAAATTTTCTGTGTACTCACTAACTTTGTTTGAAAACAGAATACCTTAAACACGATAAGCAACCAATCACCTACTGACTTTTTGCGATTCAAGAACTACTGAAGTTGCTATGTTACAGACGAGGTTTCAACAACTGCGAAACGCAGACGTTCAGCGGCAAATTAGCTTTTAAAACTGAGAAACTAAAAGCTGCGAACTGGCAGCTAATAACTAAGTTTCATGGGCCTTGTCCTTTCCACACTTTAAGCCAGTGAAATTCACCACCAACCAATTCTTAAATCCAATGAGGCAACCCACGAACTTAGGCATGTTTTACGGTTGGAGTGATTCAAGAACTTGAGCCGACAATACGGAATTGCCGACCGAGAAAAACGATGGGCAAAGGAAGCAAGAAGATTAGAACAAAGAACTTTTCTGCCCTTTGCCTAACGCCGCGTTAAGGGGTGAACAACGCAAACCACCCAACCTAAACCATTGTGCCGTAAACACTAAAACCGATTCAAACTAAAAATGCCAAGCGTTGAGAATCCCTCTTAAACGCCTTGTTAGGGCTGTGGTTGAAGGGACTGTTTTTCTTTGAAGTAAAGATACATTGGGAGCCCAAAAGATACTCCAACTGACAAAGTTCCCAAGACTGCAAAATATCGATACTTCACTTTATGCTTTTGCCCGTCCACTAAGATAAAGCCTATCAGAGCAATCGCACCAACCAAGACATCAAGCCAAGCCATTATACTAATGGGGTTTGCCACCGCTTCACTGAACAAAAGACTAATATCTAAGCCATTGGCAACTAACCAAGGAACCAACGCTCCATAAGGCAGCAATATACCTAACAAAGTAAGAACTAGATAAAACCTTACCATTTCGCCATCCTTGCAAATTTTTTGTAGTAAGCCCTAACGCCCAGTTAAGGGGTGAAGCACGCAATACCGAAGCTGCCGCATAGCACTTCAACACCGAAATCAAACGCATATCAAAAATGCCACGCGTGCTGAATCCCTCTTGAACTGTTTGTTATGTTTAAGATTCAACATCTTACGTTAAATTATACTGAAGCTTAACCCGACTTACTTTTACAAACAAAAACCATAAGCTAAAAACTGGGTTAAATCATAGTTTGAGCAGTTTGGACTTAAACTGTTAGTACAGAAAACGCGATGACTGAAGCTCTAAGCTTGAAATTGAGCCAAATAAACTCACGTTAAACTTGATCCGAAATTCAATGAGGCAACTCTCAGAATTTTAGCGCCAAAGAATAAATGTCCGGAAAGCAGCGTCCAACGATGCCAACTTGCCGAAAAGACCTAATTGGATGACTTAGGAAGCAAAGAAAAGACACAAGCTACTGATTTTTCGTGATTAAACATAACGCCCAGTTAAGGGGTGAAGCACGCAATAACCAAGCTTCCGCATGGCACTGCAACACAAAAACCAACGCATACCAAAAATGCCACGCGTGCTGAATCCCACTTGAACTGTTTGTTAGCACACTGCCCTTTAATCCTTTGGCACACGCCAAAATATTGAAATATAGCACGAAATTGATAACTAAAAACACTGAAACCAAACGGGCAACTGCCAAACTGAAAACTAACTTCAAGACGTAAGTTGGCTAGAAGAAAAACATGCTTAACTGCCCTTTTTCACCGTTTTCAAATTAGCAAAGGATTCGAGCTTCGGACTTGAACAACCACGGCAAAGAGCCAAATTTAAGGTAAGAAATCGACCGCATCAAAGAAACCGCGCCAGAGAAATAGCCCGAAAGTTAGAAACCGTAAACGCTGAAATCAAAGCAAAAACTTTACATCTAGTGCCACCGGAGCGAACGTGAGAGGCACGTTTGGTCAGGTGTAAATCTGGGAAAAGAAATCAAGAAACATCAAGACTTTTGACCTTTGATCCAAACCCAGTGCTAACGCCCTGTTAAGGGGTGAGCAACGCAATACTGAAGCTGCCGCATACCACCTTAATCACTTAAACCAACGCACAG
>NZ_JAWOTK010000055.1:0-4975 GCF_033338855.1 Vibrio sp. Vb0937
TGTGTGAAGATGGATAGCTAAAGTTTCCAATCAAGTATTATTTATTATTGACTTGATAACTTTTTTTTCTTACCACTTTGAGATACATAAACAATTTCGACTTTTTCTGTATCATTCTCTAAACCCATTGCTCTATTTTTCCTACGTAACACCCGAGCAAGCATTTTTACAGCTGCGCTACGAGATCGATCTTTGTCATTGTGGTAATCAAATTCATCTCGCTTACTCATCAAAATTTGTCTCATGCTGCCTTACCTCCCGAGTCTCGGTATAGCTTCATAGAATGTAAATATAGTTCAAGCTCTATGCGATCTGCTACTTCATCAAGTACTTTTTCACATGCTCGACACTCATTAATATCATACGGTGTGCATAAAAATTGTCCATAAACTGCGATGGTAAAAATGTAAACATATTCAATATCATTTACCGCAATGCGAACTGGCTTGCAAAAAATTGTACCTATTCCAGTCTTTCCTGAACGATTTGAAGCAAAAAACACACCTTCTTTGCTTCCTTTGCGTATATCAGGGATGAAAAGGCTATCGCCATTTTCAAAACAATACTTTGCCGTAGAGTCTTTTTCCATCAACTCTTTTGCCCTCGTATGTTGCTTTTGGGCATCACATTTGAACTCATACCACCAAGTATTTGCTTCGGGGTTTCCCTGAATAATTGTCACACCAATGTTTTTCTGATCTACTCCAAAGCCATCCACTAAAAACCTGCGAGTTCCATCTAGTAAATGCTCTAATTGATCACGAGGCTGAGTGATCTTTTTGAATGCATCTTCCTTGGGTTTCAGTGTCTTAGCCTTTTGATAAAAGCGGTCTCTTTTTTTCTTAACGAGACCATTGAATAGCAATAGTAGAGACTCTAGGAGTGTTTCATACTTCTTTGCTACGCTTCCCTTAAAAGACTCTGAAATCCCCTTTAAAAACAATATAATAAAAGTAAATCCGGCCAGTATGCTGAACAATACCTCATGTATGCTCTTATAATTTGCAACCCAGAACCAGTCATCTCCCCATATATCAAGAGTACCGTAGTAAAGAGCAACCAGAGGTGGGACTATAACACTTAAGAAAGTTGAACTAATCAGGTCGATTACTCTGTTACTAACAAAAACATGGTAAAAAATTTTTCGAAACAAAATTGAGCACTCCGAGCGCATTATTTATTGTTGGCCATATACAGTTGATAGACTATTAAATAACATCTTTGGCTTTGATTCAATTTGTTACATATACAATGCGAATAGGTTTACCTTCCTATTCGCATATGAATTATTTTACCGACATGTCTTCTACCAACTCTGCAACATTAGCACTTACCTCTCGCAACCTACTAGAAGCAAGGTGGGCATAACGAGTCGAGGTTTGGGGAGACTGGTGGCCCAACAAATGCTGAACATCATAGAGCGTCGCATTTCCGCTGTTGATCAGGATCGAGGCAAAGCTATGCCTGAGGTCATGAATACGAAAATTATCGGTTATACTAGCGGCGGCTTTAATCCGAGCAAATGCCTTCTTCGGATGAGCGATAGGTCTACCGGGTGCATCTCCGGCAAAGATATAGGGGTTCTTCGGTTGTTGAAATCGTCGTTGATCATTTATGACTTCCTTAGCTAGATGGTTGAGCAGGACTGTTCTAGACAGCCCCGACTTAGTATGAGGTAGAAATAAGCTCCAATTTCCGTCGTCGTCGACGGTAAGACATTCCCATTTTGAGCTGATAATTTCACCTATGCGCATCCCTGTTAGTAGCGCAAATTTCAATGCATTGGCTTGGGTGCAATTCGGTTCTTCGTTACATGCCTTGATGAAGGCTGACACTTCTGAACGTGACAGGAATCTCTGTCTTACGTTGTTTTCCTTAAGTTTCCTGATGTACTGACCGGGATTAGAATCGACATAGCCCCATTCCATTGCGAGTCTGAACATACGAAGAATTAAGGAGCGTAGACGGTTCACCGTTGCAGGTTTCCTACCTTCTAGTAAGCCATCCAACAATTTCTGAATGTCCTGCTGACCGATATCAGTGAGAGGTTTCTTACCCCATTTCGGATAGAAATGGAGCTTGAGACTACCTGCATCACTTTTGGCGGTGAGCTTATTCATCATTGCATACGGTAAGTAATGCAGCTCAGAGAACTCCTGGAACGTAAGGACGTTGCGCTTTTCGTCTCGAATGGCCTTAGGGTCATTACCTAGAGCAATTTCCCGTTTATGGTCATTGGCAATCTGACGAGCAGTGTTGATGTCTAGCGCTGGATACTCACCTAGCTGGATAGATTTCTTAGTTCCGTGGAGGGTATATCTGAACAAGAAACGCTTCCTCCCTTGGCGGTTAATTATCAGCTTAAGCCCGCTACACAACTCGTCAGTGTATTCCGTTTCCTTACTTTTGCTCGACGGCGGCGTCGGTGGTAGTGAGTCTAGTTGGCGCTTATTGAATTTGAATTTTCGGGATTGCATCACTGCCTCCTTAGTCATTCTCGATGGAGAAGTATTGGCGTAATTCGGTGAGTAGCGTCTTAGGTAGCAGTATGTAGATACCCTTACCAGAGTCCTCGACAATGCTCAGGGTCAGCACTGCTCCGTAGTCCAGTTCGTCTTCGAATTCGGTATAGGTCAGTACATGTTTCAGTAATTCGATATCGTCGACGACGACGGCAGAGAGTTCGGATTTTGATGTGAGGAACCAGAGTTCACATTGCAGTTCATCCCATGTTTGTTGGGTTTCCGCATCATCGTGAAATGGTTCAGTGAGTATGGATTTGATTTGTTCTTGTAAGGTTATGGTGATTGGTAAGGTTGAAATTTGTTGAAGATTAGTTAGCTTAATCATAATTAACTCCATGATTATCAGTATCATAGTGTTAATATGTGTTTAATTTACAACCTAGTTCGGTAAGCTTTTTTCGTGTACTTTAATTCTGGTACACGACTTTCCTTTATCCTCAAAAATTCGTGAAAGACATGAAAGAAATATTTATAGACGAGTATGTTAGCGAGACAATTTATAATCATGGCAATGAGTATTACCTCGCTGCGCAGACTCTTTGTGGTAGTGGTATACCTCATACAGCTCCTGTTGCCACGTGTTACGCATTTTCTATTGAGTTATTTATAAAGAGTTTAAGTGCCACCAAGAAGATGACACACATAGTCAGCATGTCTTATAAGCTTACTGACGAAACCTTGCTAAAGCCCAAGGGACCGGGTGCCGGACATAACTTGTTAGCATTGTTTGAGTGCTTACATGCAGATACGCAAAAGGGTATCGTAGAAGCATATGAGGTGCACCGAATTAGAGGGGGAGATTTTGTTTCTGATTTAAAAAGAAATAGTACAGTTTTTTCCGATTGGCGTTACCAATATGAGGGTAAGACAAATGTTCTAGAAACTACGACGTTGTCTAGCATTGCGGCAGTACTACGTAAATACGTGCGCACAAGGCTTAAAGAGCAGTATGGATTAACTTAAACTCCCGGTTATAAGGAGTTGCCACTCCCAAATTAGTCCCGTCTTATTATCGGCAGAACTAAGTCGTGCTATCGTAGTTGAATTTGTTAGTTCTATGAATCGGTTACCATGTACTTATAGTGTTTATTACTGGGCTAATCGCCTAGATAAAATCTGTTATCATGGTTAGGCTGCCTATCAACATATGAACGTTCAGTACTAGGAGAATTAGCCTTGAAGATATTTGTTTGCAGTAGAACTGATGATGCAGAGAGTGCTACCAGTGTTTTGGACTCTCTACTGACGGCTTCAGAGGACTCTATAGCGATCATTCGAGAAACTGAACATTCTGACAATTGGAAAGATAAAGTTGAAAAACACTTTAAGGAAGTTGATTTTGTCATTTTTCTAATCGGGAAAGATACTTTTAAAAGTGATCCGATGAAGTGGGAATACGCCAAAGCTAAGAGCCTAAATAAACAGATTATTGGTATAAAACTCCATAATGCCAGCGAAGATTCCGTTCTCTTTTGTCAAGGCTTCCCAGTATTTAGAGAGACCAGTAACTGTTGGAAATACTTAGAAAAAACTTACGAAGAAGATCGTCAACTTCTTCTAGAACAATACAAAATCATGGTTGGTTCTACAGAAAAAGTAACCGATCAAAGAATGAGGGTTAACAACTTATTTTTTACCGTAACATCTTCTATTCTTTCTCTCTCTCTTGTTGTAGGTAAAGCTCTCGAATTTTCAGTTATAGGCGCTTTAGGCATGTTAATGCTGGCTTCTATGGCCTTCATGGTCACATTTCTTTGGGAAAAGCTTGTGCGTTCATATGGCAAGTTGAACACAGGGAAGTTTGCGGTCATAGACCAGATCGAGAAGCAACTCAGAACAAATATGTTTGAAAATGAATGGAACATTTTACAAAAGCAAGTTGGTTATACCTCTAATACCGAAACAGAAGCGACTGTTGTTAGTCGATTTAGAGTGTTTGTATCCGTCGTTATTGCATTAGAAGTTATATATGTGATTTCTAAAGTAGATTGGAAAGTCACAGTCTCCTATATTGAACAATTAATATGCAAATAATAGAAGTGAGACAAGTCCTATGCCAAAAAGAATTTTTACTAGCTTTGCTATCGAAGATGAACGCATGAGGGATCTTTTTGTCGGCCAAGCTAAAGCCGAAAGGGTTCCTTACGAATTAGTAGATATGTCAGTGAAACAGCCATGGAGCAGTTCTTGGAAAACTCAATGTCGAGCGAGAATTAAAGGTTGTGATGGGGTAGTAGTTCTGATTACTAAACATCTGAAAAATGCTGACGGCGCTCTTTGGGAAATTAAATGCGCTAAAGAAGAAAATATCCCCTTGATTGGGGTATATATCGGAGATGCAACTACGAATGATGCACCTTTAGAGTTAAATGGTGTAAGAAAAATATCTTGGACGTGGTCTGGTATTAAAACATTTGTAGATGCATTGTAATAACCGTTCCTCCATACCC
>NZ_JAWOTK010000056.1:0-3977 GCF_033338855.1 Vibrio sp. Vb0937
TTGATTTCTTTTTGCTTAGTATTTTTTTTTGGTTGCTGGATTATGGTATCCTGTCGCAACTTTTTTACGCCCTGTACTGCTTCCTGAAACAAGGCGAAATCGTCATCGTTCTCGGTGTCTTTTTTGCTCATTAGGTAAACAATTTCATTAATAAACTTTATTGGCAGTATTGTAGCGCTTTTCGGAGGCAATTTTGGATAAGATTTTTGTAGAAGAAGCGGTATCGGAACTGCATACCCTTCAAGATATGATTCGTTGGACGGTAAGCCGCTTTAATGCAGCGAACCTGTTTTACGGTCATGGTACTGATAATGCGTGGGATGAAGCTGTTCAGCTTATCCTGCCAACCTTATACTTGCCGATTGATGTGCCTCCGCACGTATTGAACTCTCGCCTAACGACAAGCGAGCGTCTGCGTATTGTTGAGCGCGTAGTAAAACGCATCAACGAGCGTACGCCAACAGCATACCTAACAAACAAAGCATGGTTCTGCGGTCTTGAGTTCTTCGTTGATGAGCGTGTACTTGTGCCACGTTCTCCTATCGGCGAATTGATTCAAGCGGAATTCCAACCTTGGTTGGTGGAAGAACCTACGCGCATCATGGACCTATGTACGGGTTCTGGTTGTATCGCGATTGCTTGTGCGCACGCTTTCCCTGAAGCAGAAGTGGATGCGATCGACATCTCTACAGATGCTCTACAAGTGGCTGAGCAAAACGTACAAGATCACGGCATGGAGCAGCAAGTGTTCCCAATTCGCTCTGATTTGTTCCGTGATCTTCCAAAAGAGAAATACAATCTAATCGTGTCCAACCCACCATATGTGGATGAAGAAGATATGAACAGCCTGCCAGATGAGTTCACGCATGAGCCTGAGCTTGGTTTAGCTGCGGGTACGGATGGTCTAAAACTAGTGCGTCGTATTCTTGCTAACGCGCCAGATTATCTAACAGATAACGGCATTCTTATCTGTGAAGTTGGCAACTCAATGATTCATATGATGGAACAGTACCCAGAGATTCCATTTACTTGGATTGAGTTCGAGAACGGCGGTCATGGCGTATTTATGCTAACGCGTGACCAGCTAGTTGAGTGTGCAGAAGAGTTTAAACTGTACAAAGACTAATAGAGTCTTGCACTAAACATCAAAACACCGAGCTTTATGCTCGGTGTTTTTTTATGCATACCTCGCCGATATTAACTCTTTACATCAAAACGTAATAAAGCCACTATGAATCCACGAAGAATTGGAAAGCAGCTATGCTCTGTTTTGAGAGAGCGTGGCGATAAAAACTTGAGGAAGTAATGGCAGGAAACAGTATCGGACAACATTTCCGAGTGACGACATTCGGGGAAAGTCACGGTATCGCACTGGGATGTATCGTAGACGGATGTCCTCCGGGGTTGGAAATTACAGAAGCAGATCTACAAATCGATCTCGACCGCCGTCGTCCAGGCACATCACGTTACACCACACAACGTCGTGAACCGGATGAAGTTAAAATTCTTTCTGGCGTTTTTGAAGGCAAAACCACGGGCACATCGATCGGTTTGCTAATTGAAAACACCGATCAGCGCTCAAAAGACTACTCTGACATCAAAGATAAGTTCAGACCGGGTCATGCTGATTACACTTACCACCAAAAATATGGCATCCGCGACTATCGCGGTGGCGGCCGTTCTTCAGCTCGTGAAACCGCAATGCGTGTGGCGGCTGGTGCAATCGCGAAGAAATACTTAAAAGATGAGTTTGGTGTTGAGATTCGTGCTTACTTGTCACAAATGGGTGATGTATCTATCGACAAGGTAGATTGGAGCGAAATCGAGAACAATGCATTCTTCTGCCCTGATGCTGACAAAGTAGAAGCATTTGACCAACTTATCCGTGACCTGAAAAAAGAAGGCGACTCTATTGGCGCAAAAATCCAGGTTGTGGCAACTAACGTGCCTGTTGGTCTCGGGGAACCCGTATTTGACCGTCTGGATGCAGACATCGCGCACGCACTAATGAGCATCAACGCGGTGAAAGGCGTAGAAATCGGAGACGGTTTCGACGTGGTAAACCAAAAAGGCAGTCAGCACCGTGATACGCTTGCTCCTGAAGGTTTTGGTAGTAATCATGCGGGTGGCATTCTTGGTGGTATCTCTACTGGTCAAGACATTGTCGCAAACATTGCGCTTAAGCCAACATCAAGTATCACTGTGCCGGGTGAGACCATCACAAAAGAAGGTGAACCAACTCAATTGATCACCAAAGGTCGTCATGACCCATGTGTGGGTATTCGTGCTGTGCCTATCGCAGAAGCGATGCTGGCAATTGTGGTGATGGATCATTTACTACGCCACCGTGGTCAAAACCATGGCGTAACAACTGAAACACCGAAGATTTAAGAGCTTTGTGTCATTTCAGCGAGCTATAGCGAGACTAGGAATCTAATTTCAGCGCGATGAAAAGAGAAAGAAATATCTCTGACAACAGAGTGCTCGGATAATAGATCCTGAATCATGCTCCTTCGTCGCTGTTCAGGATGACTGAATATAAAATTATGCCACTCACTGAATCGCGGGTGGCACAATTTTATCAGACAACCTTTTTTGTTTAAGTAGTTTTTGCTTAATGAATCGAGCCTTCGGTTTCCAAATGGAAAGAAGGCAGACGCCACTTAAAGCGCACTGCAGCCATACGCAGCATGTAACCAGTAACCAGTGTAATGATCGTGGCAGTGACATCGGGAACATTGAATTCTAATAGCGCTAAGTACATTCCTGATGCGATAAGAGCGACAGAAGCGTAAAGCTCTTCATGCAGTACCAATGGTGTTTGGCGACAGATTAAGTCACGAAGTAGCCCACCGAATACACCCGTTACTAACGCTGAAACCATACAAATACCAGGGTGCAAGCCCATGCCCATCGCAATTTTTGTTCCGATGATACTAAACACGATTAAACCTAATGCATCGAGGCGAATGAACAGACCTTTCAGCTTAATCACCCATTTCGCTAAACCTGTTGTTAGCACACCTGCAACACACGTAATTGCAAGGAACTCTGGGTTTTTTACCCAACCAAGAGGGTAGTGGCCTAATAGAATGTCACGTACGGTGCCACCACCAATGGCCGTTGCGCTGGCCACCAACATAACACCAAACCAGTCCATCTTTCTTCTACCAGCACTTAACGCACCTGTCATGGCTTCAGCCGTGATACCAATGATATACAACACACTTAGCAACATAGGGAAACACTCAACGTAAAAAGTCACTACGTTCTACGAGAATCAGCGTAGGCGAAGTAACAACACTTACAAACGGTTCTATCTCTCTTAAAAAGTGATTAAAACCAGCAACATGCTTGTAATCAAACGGCTTAAAAATAGCGGTTTGAACGGCATCAAAATAAGGCGAGAGTGTAGTGGTAAATAAGTACGCTGACGAATGAGAAATTGTATGGAGAAAGCGACCTTCAGATAAATTCAACTAATAACCAAAAATGTGGGGGTGCCTTTACCTCATAGCTAAAAACAGCGACAATATGCAGCGCATGTCAAACTGAAGTACAAACTCGACGATGACCCACGAATACCAAGACTTAATCACCATTTTTAATGACACCTTTTTAGAACAATTTAATACGAAATTAGAGTTAGGTGGTGATGAGCCTATTTATCTTCCTGCTGATGATGAACACCCTCATCATCGGATTATTTTTGCTCGGGGTTTTTACGCCTCTGCTTTACACGAGATTTCGCATTGGTGTGTGGCTGGTCCAGAGCGTCGTTTGCTGGAAGATTTTGGCTATTGGTATGAACCCGATGGGCGAACAGCAGAAGTTCAAGCGGAGTTTGAGAAAGTTGAAGTGCGACCTCAAGCTTATGAATGGATTCTGGCACAAAGCGCTGGCTTCCCTTTTACGGTGAGTTGTGACAATCTACACGGCGATTTTGAACCAGATAGGCTCGGCTTTATGCAAAAAGT
>NZ_JAWOTK010000057.1:0-3796 GCF_033338855.1 Vibrio sp. Vb0937
AAATAATAGAGTGGTTTATGAATAAGTTCTTGCTAAAGTTTGCGTTTCAGCACATATTCATAGAAAGCAATTTTTTGTCGATTACGTTAGTATATAGGCAGTCATACTGATATCCACATTTAACAAATAATGGTTATGTGGGTGCAGAACCAATACAAAGTGTGGAGATACAAGTTTGATAAATGTTTTCCTTGTAGATGATCACGAGCTGGTTCGCACAGGGATACGACGTATTATTGAAGACGTCCGTGGAATGAACGTAGCAGGAGAAGCTGACAGCGGTGAAGATGCAGTAAAATGGTGTCGCAGTAATCATGCTGACGTCGTTTTAATGGACATGAACATGCCAGGAATTGGTGGCTTGGAAGCCACTAAAAAAATTCTTCGCGTGAATCCTGATGTGAAAATCATCGTACTTACCGTTCATACAGAAAACCCGTTTCCAACCAAGGTGATGCAGGCAGGTGCGTCTGGTTATTTAACCAAAGGTGCTGGCCCTGACGAAATGGTGAATGCGATTCGTGTAGTTAATAGTGGACAGCGTTACATCTCGCCAGAGATTGCGCAGCAGATGGCATTGAGTCAATTTTCTCCAGCCTCTGAGAACCCTTTTAAAGACTTATCCGAACGTGAATTGCAGATCATGCTTATGATCACCAAAGGCCAAAAGGTAACGGATATTTCTGAGCAACTTAATTTAAGTCCAAAGACAGTCAACAGCTATCGCTACCGACTCTTTAGTAAATTGGACATTAATGGTGACGTTGAGTTAACTCACTTAGCGATTCGCCACGGAATGCTGGACACCGAGACCCTTTAGCGTGAATCCTCCTTTCGATTCGGCTTCCTTTCTCAAGACAGTAACTCATCAGCCCGGCGTTTACAGAATGTACAACGCCGAAGCTGTTGTAATCTACGTAGGTAAAGCCAAAGACCTTAAAAAGCGCCTTTCAAGCTACTTTCGAAAAAAAGTAGACAGTGAGAAAACTCGCGCGCTTGTCAGTAATATCGCCAAAATAGACGTCACGGTGACTCATACTGAGACAGAAGCGCTGATCTTAGAGCATAACTACATCAAGCAGTATTTACCGAAATACAATGTGTTGCTGCGAGATGATAAGTCTTACCCTTATATCTTTATTAGCGGTCATAAGCACCCACGGCTTTCTATCCACCGTGGCGCCAAGAAGCGCAAAGGTGAATATTTTGGCCCCTACCCAGATTCTGGTGCAGTAAGAGAAACATTGCATTTGCTGCAAAAGATATTTCCTGTGCGCCAGTGTGAAGACACTGTCTATTCCAACCGAACGCGCCCATGTTTGATGTACCAAATTGGTCGTTGTGCAGGACCATGCGTTAATACCATCATTTCTGATGAAGAATATGCAGAGTTGGTTGGCTTTGTGCGAATGTTTTTGCAAGGCAAAGATCAGCAAGTACTCAAACAACTGATCGAGAAAATGGAAGTTGCCAGTCAGCAATTGCGCTTTGAAGATGCCGCTAAATTTCGCGATCAAATCCAAGCGATTAGGCGTGTTCAAGAGCAGCAGTACGTCTCAGAAGACAGCATGGATGATATGGATGTACTCGGGTTTGCTCAGGAGAATGGTATCGCGTGTATCCATATCCTGATGATACGCCAAGGCAAAGTGCTTGGTAGCCGTAGCCATTTTCCGAAAATCCCACAAAATACAAGCCAGCAGGAAGTGTTCGATAGTTTTCTGACTCAATACTATTTGAGCCATAACGAAGCACGTACAATTCCTTCTCGTATTATTTTGAATCAAGAGTTGGCAGAAGATATTGCGCCAATACAGAAAGCGTTAAGTGAAGTGGCAGGCCGTAAGGTTCATTTTCATACGTCGCCAACTGGCTCTCGAGCAAGGTATCTCAAGCTTTCGAACACGAATGCACTAACGGCGATTACCACCAAAATCAATCACAAAATGACGATTAATCAACGTTTTCATGCGCTTCGCGAAACATTGAATTTGGAGTCTATAGCTCGAATGGAATGTTTTGATATCTCTCATACGATGGGGGAAAGCACGATTGCGTCATGTGTTGTGTTCAACAACGAAGGCCCCGTAAAGCAAGAGTATCGTCGCTACAACATTACTGGGATTACCGGTGGTGATGATTACGCAGCAATGGGACAAGCGTTGGAGCGCCGTTATTCGAAGCAATTGGACGTAGAGAAAATTCCCGACATCATCTTTATCGATGGCGGTAAAGGTCAGTTAAATCGTGCGCATGACATCATTTCGCAGTACTGGGGGGATTGGCCAAAGCGTCCTATCATGATTGGTATTGCAAAAGGCGTTACTCGCAAACCAGGTTTAGAAACGCTGATTACAGTCGATGGGGACGAGTTTCATTTACCAAGCGATGCTCCTGCGCTGCATCTTATCCAACATATTCGTGATGAAAGCCATAACCATGCTATAGCGGGGCACCGTGCTAAGCGAGGTAAAACCAGACGTACGAGTGCACTCGAAGGGATTGAGGGAATCGGCCCTAAACGACGTCAGGCGTTACTCAAGTACATGGGTGGGTTACAAGAACTTAAACGTGCAAGTGTCGAAGAAATCGCCAAAGTACCGGGAATAAGTCACTCTTTAGCAGAAATTATTTTCCAAGCATTGAAACAATAAGGAAAATCGCGCAACATTAAGCCGCAATGTGTAAGAGAATAATAAAATGCGTTTGAATATCCCGAACATTCTGTCTCTTCTTAGACTGTTCCTAATCCCTGTTTTTGTGGTTGTCTTTTATCTACCTTATTCATGGGCACCGTTTGCAGCAGCAATGGTGTTTTGGGTAGCGGGTTTTACTGACTGGCTTGACGGCATGTTGGCCCGTAAACTTGGCCAAACTTCTCGTTTTGGCGCGTTTATTGATCCTGTCGCTGATAAAGTGCTAGTGGCAACGGCATTGATTCTAATCACGGAACATTATCATTCAATTTGGGTGACCATTCCTGCGGTAACGATGATTGCGCGAGAAATCATTATCTCAGCATTGCGAGAATGGATGGCTGAAATCGGTAAGCGAGCAAGTGTTGCGGTATCTTGGGTTGGCAAAGTAAAAACTGTTTCGCAAATGTTCGCCTTATGGGTGTTGATATGGCGTTACGATGAATGGATGGTTTGGCTAGGCTTTGCGGCCTTGTATGTGGCAACTTTCTTGACATATTGGTCAATGATTCAATATTTGGCTGCTGCGAAAGACGATCTGTTGAATGAAGAGCACCATTAAATTCTGATGTTAGAAAGCAGGCTTAGTAGCCTGCTTTTTTGTATCTAAGGCAATCTACAGCATTTTTTGCTTCTCTCGCTTTTCAATGCTTGTTAACGGCCATGCTTGCAATTTGTATCTGGGGCTTTTGCTTCGATAGAGTTCCATTTGTGATCTAAGTCTTGTTTTTGTCCTTGGAGAGTCTTAGAGAGGCGAGTCTTCTGATTATTAATACTTCAATGCACGCAACGCACGGCCAGCAGTGTAAGGCGTAGCCAAAGTTTTATGATAAACAAGTGTATTTAAGCGATTTTTAGTATTAAAACTAAGCAATCCATCGTCTTTCGAACAAATTCTAGTCAAACGATTTAAAAAAATAAAAATAGTGTTGACTCGATCGCTCGAATCCGTAGAATGCATCCCGTACCCAAGAGAGCACGGCTCAAAAGGGTTGTGAAAAAGCTTAGCTTTATTCACAAATGAGGCGCCTTGGCAGAGTGGCTATGCAGCGGATTGCAAATCCGTGGACCTCGGTTCGACTCCGGGAGGCGCCTCCACT
>NZ_JAWOTK010000058.1:0-3077 GCF_033338855.1 Vibrio sp. Vb0937
TATGCGTTGGTTTAAGTGATTAAGGCGGTATGCTTTAGCATCGGTGTTGCGTTGCTCACCCCTTAGCAGGGCGTTAGCTTTAACAAGGAGGTTACGTGGAACAATTGGGTATTAGTTATTTTGATTTAGCATTACTCTTATTTTGTCCAGTAGGTGGAGTAATGGGTAGTTTTGCATTTGCAATAATGGATTCAATTGATCCATTGAACTCCCCGAAAGACGAAAACAAAATAAATTTTGCGTCTGAGCAACTACAAGAAAAACGAGGTATTTGGCTTTGTTTACGCTGTGCATTAGGTTTTATTTTAGGAGTTGTTGTATCACTATATTTTATTGGCTCAATTCAACCCGATGTTGCAACAGTTGCTAAAATTGTTGCGTTATCAGTAGTTGCTGGTTACGCGGCACCTAAGATATGGGCGGCACAAGAAATTATAGTAGAAGCTAAAGTTAAACAGTTAGTCAGGGAAAGCGAAAAAGCTAACAAAGCATTTAAGAGTGACTCACAACGCTTGGCGATTTCGGTTTAAACTTGGTTTCAGTGTTTAAGGTGCAGTGGTTTAGGTTAGGTGTTTAGCGTTGTTTGCACCTTAATGCGGCGTTATGCGATTTCACATAGTGCAGAGTAATAGAAGGAAAAACGAATGGGTATATTTGATCTCTTCTCAAAACGACAAAAAAGATTAAGAGGCGATGTGCCAGATGTATATACATATGACACATTACCTAACCCGCTAAGAGTACAAATTATTCATATTTGGAGTGATACACTCGGGCAAGGAGAGCAATATTGGCATTATGATGATGTCAAACAAGCTTACAAGTTTGTAGTCGAAACTTTGTGCCGAGAATATGGTTTGTTTAAGCTCCCACATAGTGAACAGTATGGAGACCGGCATTACATTGAGGAGCTAGCTAATTACTTTTTGCGTGAAGAGAACGTTGAAAAGCAACTAGATATAGTTGAGCTTACTTTCAAAGTTATAAATACATTTACTCGTGAGCACCGATACTTGCGTCGCCATAATGCTGCTGATATTGCCGATAAAGCGATAGATGAGTTAAACAAGAGATTTAAAGAACATGGTATAGGTTTTCAATTTACTGGAAATGAAATTATTAGAGTTGATTCAGAATTACTTCACTCAGAAGCTGTTAAACCAGCTTTGAGGCTACTGAATCAAAAGCATTATGACGGCGCTCAAGAAGAGTTTCTGGTTGCATACGAACACTATCGTCATGGTAGGTATAAAGAGTCATTGAATGACTGTCTAAAGTCATTTGAAAGTACAATGAAATCAATTTGTGATAAGCAGGGATGGAAGTACCAAACAAATGTAACGTCTAAAGGTTTGATTCAAATATGCTTCGATAACGGGCTAATACCAGCTTTTTGGCAGCAGCAAATGACCTCATTAAGAAGCTTGCTTGAAAGTAGCGTCCCAACAGGTAGGAATAAACTTAGTGGTCACGGTCAAGGCTCAGAGTCGGTTGAAATTCCAGAATACTTAGTTGCATATATGCTACATATGACTGCTTCAACGTTAGTTTTTCTTACTACAGCAGAGTCAAAAATCGCATAACAAACAATTTAAGAGTGATTCAGCACGCTTGGCATTTTTGGTTTGGGTTTATTTCAGTGTTTACGGCGTTCTAGGTAAGTATCGTGGATGCGTGCTTCACACCTTAATTGGGCGTTATGTATTTTAATCATTGGTTTAGTGACAACTGACTAATTAACGTTGGAGCTACTGTCAATGCAACTAGAAACGAGTAAAAGCATGATTCGTATTGTTAGGAGAATTTGTGGTTCATATTATGCGCCTGGAGTTCTCATAGCCATTTTTATTATGTCGATATGTGTTATAGAAAATAGAGTTGTTGAGGGGCCATACACTGATAACGATGTGTTATACCATAAAGCTGAGGTAACAGGTAAGCATGGTACTGCTGGTCGTGGACTATCTTATGAAATTATTTTTGATAAAAAACACAAGTACGATATTAAAGTTCAAGGGTATGACTTTAATTTAATAAATAATAACTATTCCCTAGGATATGGTTCGCGCAAAGATACAGAAAACCTAAGTGTTGGGCTAGTTAAAACGCATTTAGACAATATTTATTATACTGTTTACGTTAAAGCTGGAGATGAAGTTCTTCTTTCTAGTTCTGATGGTCTTAATATGATAAATAAATCTAATGCCGAGCAGGTTAAATGGAGAGCTTACTTAAGTCTTATTGCATTTATTTTACTTTCTCTAATCTTTAGGTTTCTAAGGAAGTATTATTAAATTCTATGTATAAAGTTTGCTAATAAATTTTTGCAACCAAAATACATAACAAACTGTTCAAGAGGGATTCGCAACGCGTGGCATTTTTACTATGCGTTGGTTTTAGTGTTTAAGGCGGTATGCGGTGGCTTCGGTATTGCGTTGCTCACCCCTTAACAGGGCGTTAGTACTTGATTGGTATCAAGCGTTAAAAGTTTCTGTGTTTATTGGTTTCTTTTCCAGCTTTACACCTATTCAAATGTGCCTTTCACGTTCGCTCCGGTGGCACTATATGAGCTGAGTTCGCTTTGATTTTACCGTTTACGGTTTCTAACTTTTGGGTAATTTCTCTGGCGTGGCTTCTTTTGTGCCGTTGGTGTTTAACCCTAAAATTCGTTCTTTGGTGTGGCTGTTCAAATCCTGTGATCGAATCCTTTGCAAATTTGAAAGCGGTGAAAAAGGGTGGTTTGGCATGTTCTTCTTCTAGCCAACTTTCGTCTTGAGGTCGGTTTTTAGATTGGCAGTTGTCCGTTAGGCTTCTGTGTTTTTAACCACAAATTTCGTGCTATATTTCAGTATCTTGGCGTTTGCCAAAGGCTTTAAGGGCAGCGTACTAACAAGCTGCTTAAGAGGGATTCACAACGCGTGGCATTTTTACTATGCGTTGATTTTAGTGATTAAGGGGCATGCGGCGGCATCGGTATTGCGTTGTTCACCCCTTAGCAGAGCGTTATGCTCTAGGAGGGAATTTTGCTCAATTTACTGAAGAAAGTGGTGCTAATCAATCTTGCTGCAGCATTGATT